>JBDUBG010000137.1:0-4865 GCA_040004215.1 Pseudolysinimonas sp.
TAACACGAGTACGCACGATCGGTGTATCGCCGCGACTGACGCCCAGCGGGTGTGCGCAGTGCGTCATGATTGTGTACGAGATTGTTCACAATACTGAGCGAGCGTGCTATTTTCAGAGAGTTCAATTCCGACGATGGAGGCGAGTGGCAAAGATGCAGTGCTCTCCATGGGGACGTCGACATGGCCGCTGACCTCACCCTCACCGACATCAACTTGCGGTTCGGCGGAATCACCGTCCTCGAGAATGTCAGCGTGGCCATCCCTGCCGGAGAGATCTTCGGTCTGGTCGGACCGAACGGCGCGGGCAAGACGTCGCTGTTCAACTGCATCAGCGGTCACTACCGGCCGTCGTCCGGCTCCATCCGTATCGATGGCGTAGAAACTCTGTCGCGTGCAGCGTGGCGCCAGTCGCGCCTCGGACTCGCTCGCACCTTTCAACATCCTGCCCTGCAAGAGCGCCACACGGTGCTCGAAAACGTCTTGCTCGGCGCACACTCGTCGCTGCCGGGCGGCCCGGTGGCGTGGGCGCTCCGCCTCCCCCGGACCGTTCGAGGCGAGGCGCGAGCGCGCACCAAGGCCGGCGAGCTCCTCGACCGCTTCGGCCTCGGGGGTGCGGCAAACACCGAGGCCGGTGAACTTTCACCCGGCTGGCACAAGTCGATCGAACTGTGTCGGGCACTGATGTCCAACCCGCGACTGCTGCTGCTCGACGAGCCGGCGGCGGGGCTGTCTCATTCCGAGATTCAGGCATTCATCTCATCCATCGGCGCCGTGCGGAGCGACTTCGACCTCACCATCGTGATTGTGGAGCACCACATGGGGTTGATCTCAGCCGTGACCGACCGCGTCATGGTGCTCGATCACGGCAAGACCCTGATGCAGGGGACCGCGCGCGAGGCGCAGTCTGACCCACGGGTCATCGAGGCGTACCTCGGCAAGGGGGTGTCGGATGGGCCTGCTGGAGCTTGAAGACGTCTCGGCGTCATATGGCTATGCCCCCGTCCTGCACGGGATTTCCCTGACCCTCGAGGCCAACCATGCCGAGGGAATCCTCGGCGCCAATGGCGCGGGAAAGACCACAACCCTGCGGGCGATCAGTGGCATGGTCGCGGCGACGGGACGGATCAGCTTCGACGGCGTGAACATTCTCGGAATGAGCCCGGACCAGATCGCCCGCCGGGGAATCGCTCACGTGCCGGAAGGTCGAGGAACCCTGGGCGACCTGACCGTGCGCGACAATCTGCGGGTCGGAGCGTACCAACGCCGAGACCGCAAGCAGGTCGCGGTTGACATTGACTACTGTCTCGAGCTCTTCCCCAACCTGCGCGAGCGGCTCGCCTCCAACGCGTCATCGCTGTCAGGCGGCGAGCAGCAGATGCTCGCGGTCTCCCGAGCCTTCATGGCCAAGCCTCGAGTGATCCTGCTGGATGAGGCATCTCTGGGCCTGGCTCCCAGCACGGCCCAGCGGGTCTACGAGGCGATCCAGCGACTGCAGAAGGATGCCGGTGTCTCGCTGATCGTGGTCGAACAGAACGCTGCTCTCGCCTTCTCGATCGTCGATCATGCGATCGTGCTCGAGACCGGACGGGTGTCGATCGAGGGATCGAGAGACGAGCTCATGGGCATGGACGAGGTACGCCGCGCGTACCTGGGAGGCTGATGATGGCGTACTTCATTCAGCTGGTGGTCGAGGGTTTCGCGAGCGGGTCGATCTATGGCGCACTGGCCCTGGCGATTGTTCTGGTGAACCGATCAACCGGCCTCATCAACTTCGCCCAGGGTGGCATGGCCGTGCTGGCGACCTTCGTCGCCTACGGTCTGACGCAGGCGGGAGTGCCGCTGATCGCAGCCATGGTGCTGGCGTTCGCGTTCGCGTTCGTCAGCGGCGCGGCGATCGAGAGGGTGTTGATCAGGCGCTTCGAGGGAGGGGATCCCGACACCGCAGTCGTGGTCACGATCGGCCTCCTGGTGCTCATCACGGGCATCGCGGCGACGATCTGGGGGTACGAGCCGCGCCAGTTCCCGTCGCTGTTCCCGCTCCGCTCGCTCAACATATTCGGCGTGTTCATCAGTATTCGATCGCTCGGCACAATCATCGTTCTGGTCGTCGTGATGGTCCTGTTGCAACTGCTGTTCCGCACGACCAAGCTCGGTTTGGCCATGCGGGCTGTCGCCGACAACCCCGCGTCTGCTGCACTCTCTGGACTGCGAGTCAGCCTTCTGCTGATGGTCGGGTGGGGGCTCGCCGCCGTGCTGGGCGCCGTCGCCGGGGTGCTCGTCGCACCGCAGTTGTTCGTGAGTCCCAACATGCTCGACTTCATCCTCGTGTACGCCCTCGCGGCCGCGATCCTCGGCGGCCTGGACAGTCCGGTCGGCGCCGTGGTGGCTGCGTGGTTCATTGGCGTCGTCGAGAATCTGGCGTCGGCGTATATCGGTTTTGTCGGAGATGATCTCAAGATTGCCGTCCCGTTCGTCGCAATGCTGATCATCCTCATCGTGCGTCCCCAGGGTCTGTTCGGACGGAAGGTCGTGGTGCGCGTCTGATGCGAGCATTCCTGTCCCGTCGACCAGTCCGCCTGGCGATCGCCGCGGTGATCGCGATCGTCGTCGTCGTGACGCCACTGACCTCCAGCCCGTTCATCAACTATCAACTGTCGACGGTCGCGGTGATCGCGGTCGCGCTGCTCGGGCTCAATATCGTCATGGGATACGCCGGTCAGGTGTCGCTCGGGCAGAGCGCCTTCCTGGGGCTCGGCGCGTACATCGCCGCCTACGGAGTCGGGCACGGCTGGCCGATTCCGCTGGTCTTCGTGCTGTGCTGCGTGATACCGGCGCTCGTCGGAATGCTGGTTGCCCTCGCGGCGGCGCGACTGCGGGGGCTGGCTCTTGCGATGGTCACCATTGCCTTGCCGATCATCGGGGTGCCACTCGCGAAGCGGTTCCCGGATTTCACGGGCGGCTCGCAGGGGACGACCGTGAGCTGGCTCTCGGCCCCCGACTGGTCTGGCCTGGCCGACGACCAGTGGCGCTACTACGTCGTCATCGTCATCGCCGCGCTGCTGTTCGTGCTCGGGCGCAATCTGGTACGCGGACGAATCGGCCGGGCGTTCGCCATCGTCAAGGCGAACGAGGCGGTCGGCATCTCGATGGGGATCTCGCCATACCGGTACAAGGTGCTGGCGTTCACCATCGCCGCCCTCTTCGGCGGGGCAGCAGGCTTTCTCTACATTGCTGTCGTTCAGTACACCTCACCCGAGACGCTGAGCTTTGGAACGTCCATCAACCTGGTCGTTGCCATGGTCATCGGAGGCTCGGCGAGCATCGTGGGAACGATCCTGGGTGCCTTCTACTACATCCTGGCGCCGAGCCTGATCGGCTCGATCAGCCCCTCGAGCACCGCGCTGATCTCGGGTGCCGTGCTGCTCGTGATCCTGTTCCTCCTCCCGCAGGGCCTCGCGTCACTCCCCCGCAGAATCGTCCGGGTGGTGCACCGCCGCCGCGGGCGTCGAGTGCCACCAAGGGCGCGCAATCTTCCGGTCGACGGCGTCGCCCAGCACGCCACCGCCGCCCCGGATTCACAGAAATCACCTAGAGAGAAAGAAGAAGAGGCAGAGTAAATGAAGAACATACTCACACCCAAGCGCACCACAGCAATGGTGGCTGCACTCGGCATCGCCGCGTTGCTCCTCACCGGTTGCACCCGCGCCAGCACGCCGACGAGCAGCGGTGCCGCCAGCAGTCCCGGCATCACCAGCAAGACCCTGAGCCTGGGCATTAGCTCGCCGCTCAGTGGTCCGACCGCCGGGCCTGGATCGTGTTCGGTCGCCGGGCTGTACTCCTACCTGGAGGCCCAGAACGCGAAGGGCGGCTTCGCCTTCGGCGACGGCAAGACCCGCACGGTCAACCTGACCTACCTGGACGACGCGTACGACCCCGCGAAGGCGGTGGCGAACTTCAAGCAGCTGGTGAACGACAACATCTTCGCCTACGTCGGCGCACTCGGAACGCCGACGAATGCGGCAATCGAGCCGCTCGCCAACCAAGAGAAAGTTCCGCAGGTTCTTCTCGTCACGGGAGCCAGCACGTTCTCGAAAGACCAGAAGGCCAACCCGTGGACGATGGGCTTGCTGCCCACCTACTACGACGAGGGTCACACCTTCGGCGACCTCCTGGCCAAGTCTGGCAAGACGCTCACCGTCGCGATTCTCGCCCAGAATGACGACTTCGGCGGCGACTACACCGCCGGTGTCACCGACGCCATCAAGGGCAGCAACGTGAGCATTGTCGTCAAGACCACCTACGAGCCGACGGACACCACCGTCGACAGCCAGGTGACTCAGATGGCTGCCACCAAGGCCGATGTGCTGGTCAGCGCGGTGTCGATCACGCCGCTGCAGGTCGGCGTGCTCACCAAGGCTCAGTCGTTGGGATGGCTGCCGCGGATCTTCCTTCCGTCGAACACCTCAACGCCGGCGACAATCCTGGTGCCCGGTAACGCGAAGGCCTTCCCGGCCGTCTACAGCACCTCCTTGACCAAGGTGCCCGTCTCGCCCGCGGTCGCGAACGATGCTGATGTCCAGGCATACAACGCGGCGTTCGCGGCATACGGTTCGAAGATCGCCAAGGTGTTCACTCCGCACTGCGCGTGGAGCTACGCGGAGGGCGCCATCCTGGGAGAGGCATTCAAGAACATGAAGTCGCCGACCCGTGCGGCCTTCATGACGGCCCTGAACCACAACCTGTTCAGTGGGACGTTTACGCCCCTGACCAAAGGCCCGGGCGAGAAGGTGATGTTCACCCCCGGCGGTTTTATCCAGGGCTGGAAGGAGTACGACCGTTACCAGGTCTGTACCGGCGGCGATTGT
>JBDUBG010000062.1:0-4864 GCA_040004215.1 Pseudolysinimonas sp.
ACCAGAGCGCCGCTGAGGCGATCAAGGACCAGAACACCGGAACGGTCATGATCGGCGTGGACGCAGACGTGTTCAACACCGACCCGACCGTTCAGGACATCCTGCTGACCTCGGTCATGAAGGGCGTCGACAAGGGCGTGAAGGCCGTTGTCGAAGATGCCGCAGGCGGCGACTTCAACAACACGCCGTTCGTTGGCACCCTGAAGAACGGTGGCGTTGGCCTTGCGCCGTTCCACAACTACGCCAGCAAGGTCGACCCGGGACTCCAGAAGGAGATCGACGCCATCAAGGCGAAGATCATCTCCGGCGACATTGTGGTCACGTCTGCCGCAACGCCCAAGTAGTTCAGCTCGAACGAATCTGGCGGGGAGGTCGGTAATGTCCGGCCTCCCCGCCACGTTCGACCCGGCATAGATTGGCACCATGAAGCTCGAACTCCGCGGGATCACCAAGCGGTTCGGCGCTCTCACCGCGAACGATCACATCGATCTCATTGTTGAGTCGGGTGAGATCCACGCACTTCTCGGCGAGAACGGCGCTGGCAAGTCCACCCTGATGAATGTGCTCTACGGCCTGTACCAGGCTGACGAGGGCGAGATTCTGCTCAACGGCGTCGTCCAGCACTTCTCCAGCCCTGGCGACGCGATCGCCGCCGGTATCGGCATGGTGCACCAGCACTTCATGCTGATCCCCGTCTTCACCGTGGCCGAGAATGTCATGCTCGGAAACGAGCCGACCAAGTGGGGCGGCCGACTCGACTTGCCTGCCGCCCGTGCGAAGGTTCGTGAGATCTCGGCGCGTTTCGGCTTCGACGTTGATCCGGATGCCGTTGTCGAAGACCTCCCTGTGGGGGTGCAGCAACGCGTCGAGATCATCAAAGCGCTGTCACGTGACGCCCAGGTGCTGGTCTTCGACGAGCCGACCGCGGTGTTGACCCCGCAAGAGACCGACGAGCTCATGGTGATCATGCGCCAGCTCAAAGAGGGCGGCGCAGCCATCGTCTTCATCACCCACAAGCTCCGCGAGGTGCGTGCTGTTGCCGACCGGATCACGGTGATCCGGCTCGGAAAGGTTGTTGGCGAAGCCTCGCCGACGGCGAGCAACACCGAGTTGGCATCGATGATGGTCGGCCGCGCGGTCGAGTTGTCGATCAGCAAAAATCCTCCGAAACTCGGCGACGAGGCCTTCGTGGTGAAAGACCTCAGCGTCATTGACGCCGCTGACCAGTACGTGGTGTCCAACGTGAGTTTCACCGTGCGCGGCGGCGAGGTCCTCGCGATCGCCGGTGTGCAAGGCAACGGCCAGACGGAGTTGGTCGAGGCGATTATGGGCCTGCAAGCGCGAGTCACCGGATCCATCGATCTCAACGGGGTCGAGCTCGTCGGCATGGGCATCGGCGGCGTCCTCGACTCCGGCGTGGGATTCGTGCCAGAGGACCGCAACGAAGACGGCCTGGTCGCCGAGTTCACCATTGCCGAAAACCTGATGCTTGACCGCTCGCATGGCGAGCCCTTCGTGCGCGCGGGGACGCTCCAACTGGCCGACCTCCAAACGTTTGCCGAGAAGACCATCAAAGAGTTCGACATTCGGGCTCAGGGGGTCGAGGAGCACGTCGGCAGGCTCTCCGGAGGCAACCAGCAGAAGGTGGTGCTGGCCCGCGAGTTGAGTCGTGACTTGCGACTCCTGGTCGCGTCACAGCCGACTCGTGGTCTTGACGTCGGTTCGATCGAGTTCGTGCATCACCGGATTGTCGCTGCGCGCGACTCCGGCATTCCGGTCGTCGTGGTCTCCACCGAGCTCGACGAGGTCGTCACCCTCGCCGACCGCATCGCCGTGATGTACCGCGGCGGGATTGTCGGGATCGTTCCCGCCAGCACGTCCCGCGAGACGCTGGGCCTGATGATGGCCGGCGAAAAGCCCGAGGAGACAGCCGCATGAGCGAGACGAGCGCTACCGAGCCGCTTCATTCCGAGACGCCCAATCTCGAGACAATCGCGCCCGGTCAGTTGCCGAACGCGAAGCCGACTCCCGAGCCTGAGGAGCCGGAGTTCAACCGGATCCTCCGAGAGATCATGTCGGGGGGAGCCGTTCTCACGGTTCTCGCCATCGTGCTGGCCCTGGTCATCGCGGCCATCCTGATCGCCGCGACAGACAGTGGAGTGCAGGCCTCAGCCAAGTACTTCCTCGCCCGGCCGGGCGACACCGTGCAGGCGATCTGGAACGCCGTAAGCGGCGCATACATCTCTCTCTTCCAAGGGTCGATCTGGAACTTCGCCCGCCCTGGGTTTGTCAACCAGATCAAGCCGCTCACCGAGACCCTGACGTTCGCGACGCCGTTGATCGTGGCAGGTCTCGGCGTCGCCCTGTCGTTCCGCGTCGGACTGTTCAACATCGGTGGTCGCGGCCAGGTCATCGTCGCGGCAGCGGTCGCGGCCTGGATCAGCTGGTCGTTCCCGATGCCGCCGGTGGTCGCATTTCTAGTCGCGACGCTGGGCGCCATTGTCGGCGGCGCAATCTGGGGTGGCCTGGTCGGCTTCCTGAAAGCGCGTACCGGTGCTCACGAGGTGATCGTGACGATCATGCTCAACTACATCGCCTTCTACCTGGTGTCGTTCGGTTTGCGCACACCGGGGTTTCTGCAGGCGGCCGGCTCGAACAATCCGCGCTCCCCCGGGGCGTTGCCGAACGCGATTTACCCCACCCTCACCGACCTGATCACCGCACTGGGCGGACCGATCACCTCGTTCAGGGTGAGTGTCGGGTTTCTGATTGCGATCGCTGCCACGATTTTCGTCTGGTATCTGTTCGCCAGGTCGAGCACCGGATTCCGCTTCCGTGCAGTGGGAGAGAACGCGAATGCCGCCCGCGTGGCCGGGATCAACGTCAAGTGGGTCTACATCCTCGCGATGATCATGGCGGGCGCGCTGGTCGGGTTGGCTGGAGCGGATCAGGTGCTCGGCACCACGACAACCGGATTCTCGTCCGGAGTGGATTCCGGCATCGGTTTCGATGCCATCACCGTGGCCCTGCTCGGCAGATCGAGACCGTGGGGTGTGTTCTTTAGCGGTCTGTTGTTCGGAGCCCTGCAAGCGGGTGGTTACACCATGCAAGCCTCGCAGCAGATTCCGATCGACATCGTGCTGGTGATCCAGTCGGTCATCGTGCTGTTCATCGCGGCGCCCCCGCTCGTTCGCACGGTGTTCCGCCTGCCCAAACCGGGGTCGACGCGCAAGATGCGCCGACCGGGCCGAGTCGTCGAAGGGGCTGCCAAGTGACCCTTCGACCAGCTCAGGACGGCGGCGCCGTGACGGCAGTCAACGGCGCGCACGCGCCGATCGTCCACGAGAAAGTGGTGGTTCGCAGCCTCAAAATACCGATCGTGCTCGACGTCTTCGCACTCGCCGGGCTGGTGTTCGCCTTCGCGATTCCGCGCCAGGGAACGAGTTCCTTCGGGCTGTCGACCCCCACCGACTTCTTCCAGATTCCGACTGTCGTCTTGCCGACGGTGGCAAGCGTGATCGTCCTGGCGCTAGTGCTCGTCGTGGCCGCGGTGGCGGCTCATGTCATCGTCGCGTTGAGTCAACGCGGGCGAGTTCCCCTCTGGCTCGCCGGGTTGTTCGCCCTGCTGTTCTTGGTGCTGTTCCTGACCTGGGCATCTGCGGGTCTGCGCCAGATCCCGATCCCCGGCCTGCTGATCGGCAGTCTCGCCCTGGCCACCCCGCTGATCTTCGGATCGCTCGCGGGCGTCATCGGTGAGCGCGCGGGAGTGGTCAACGTCGCCATCGAGGGACAGTTGTTGTTCGGCGCGTTCTCGGCCGCACTCGTAGGCTCTGCAACACACTCGGCAGTCCTGGGGCTCCTTGCGGCGATTGTTGCTGGCGTCCTGGTGTCATGGGTGCTGGCCGTGTTCGCCCTGCGCTACTGGGTCGACCAGGTGATCGTCGGAGTGGTGCTCAACGTGCTCGTCACGGGTCTCACGAACTTCTTCTATTCGAAGATCTTCGCCCCGGTTCCGACCCTGAACTACACCACCCGCTTTCCGAAACTGGCCATTCCTGGTTTGAGCGACATCCCCGTCATCGGGCCCGTGCTGTTCAGACAGACGATCATCATTTACATCATGTACGTCGCGGTCTTCCTGACCTGGTACATGCTCTTCAAGACCCGTTGGGGCCTGCGCGTTCGCTCCGTGGGTGAGCACCCGCAGGCCGCTGACACCGTCGGGATCAACGTCAACAGCACGCGGTTCTGGACGGTGTCCATCGGCGGGGCAGTCGCCGGAATCGGTGGTGCGTTCTACACGCTTGACTCGGTGTCGTCGTTCGGGAAAGAGATGACGAATGGCGCGGGCTTCATCGCTCTCGCGGCGGTCATCTTCGGTCGGTGGCATCCGCTTCGCGCCGCATTGGCCGGCCTCTTGTTCGGCTTCGCCGAGAACCTGCAGTCGACCTTTGCCACGATCGGCTCGCCGGTGCCCAGCGAGTTCCTCCTCATGTTGCCCTACGTCATCACGATCGTCGCCGTGGCCGGACTCGTGGGACGGTCGCGCGCACCAGCGGCCGACGGATTCCCGTACATCAAGTGATGAGTGCCGCCGTGCCGTCACCTGCGTCGCACCAGATCGATTGGGATGCGCTGCGCGCGCTCGCGGTCGACGCTGGGACGCACGCGTATGTGCCGTACTCGAAGTTCCCGGTCGGGGCGGCCGCGATCGTCGACGACGGTCGGATCATCACGGGCGCGAACGTCGAGAACGCGTCATACGGCCTCACCCTGTGCGCCGAATGCGCGCTGGTGTCGAGCCTGCATATGACCGGCGGCGGCAAGCTGGTGGCCTTCGCCTGCGTCGACGGGCACGGCAACG
>JBDUBG010000301.1:0-4849 GCA_040004215.1 Pseudolysinimonas sp.
TACGCCGGTCAGTTGTGGGTGATCGAGCAGATGCTGAAGCGCATGTTTCAGGGCGCGCCTGCCGGACAGTACGACCGAATCCTCGACGTGTCGAACGCAGTCACGGGCACCACCTTCTTCGTGCCCCAGGTGGCCGTATTGGAGTCACTCGCTCCGTAGCGTGCCGGGTCAGGCGGCCGGCTCACCGTTCGGACGCCAGATCGCGAACCGGTTGCCGTCGGGATCGACCAGGTGCGCGAAAGTGATCCGGCCGTTGTCGACCAGTGGCACGGCAACGGTCGCACCGAGTTGTTGTGCCTGGGCGAGCGAGGCGGCGACGTCGTCGACGTGCACGTAGAAGATGGCCCAGTTGCCCAGCCCGCTCGCGCCGGTGTCCCACAGGCCGCCTGCCGTGCCATTGATCGCCGCATAGGCAGTCGGCGACGGGTCGCCGAATTTCCAGCCGAAGAGTCCGCCGTAAAAGGCGCGGCTGGCGGCCGGGTCGGGGCTGCCGATTTCGAAGTAGTCCACTGTGTTGCTCATCGATGCTCCTTGCTCTGAGCACCGTGCGTCGGTGCTACATCCGGATGAGGCAGACGATGGCAGTGACCGCCGACACCAGCGCGAGCAGCAGCGCAGCTCCGATGAGCACGGAGTGCGCGATCAGGAAGGGTGAACGGCGAGCAGGATCACGCCGCGAGCCTACGTCCCGTCGTTCACAGGCCGATTTTTCGTAGGGATTGACCGGGTGCCGTTGCCAAGCCGCCGCGGCCCTGCTCGTCGGATGATCCTCGACGCATGGCAGCGAAAGACGAACTGGGCGCCCGAGGCGAGCGCATTGCCGAGAGCCATCTGGTGCGCGGCGGGCTGACGTTGCTTGATCGCAACTGGCGCTGCCCGCAGGGCGAGATCGATCTGGTGATGCGTGACGGCGACGAGGTGGTGTTCGTCGAGGTCAAGACGCGGTCGAGTGTCGCGTTCGGGCATCCACTTGAGGCGATCACCGCGGCGAAGCTCGCGCGATTACGACGATTGGCCGGCGCGTGGTGCGAGGCGCACCCGGGTGCTGGTCGCATCCGGATCGATGCGGTCGCCGTCATCGCCCCGCGGGATCTGCCTGCCGTGATCGAGCATCTCGAGCGGGTGTTCTGATGGGCAGCGACTGATGGCGATCGGGCGCGCTCATGCCATCTCGCTTCTCGGGCTCGAGGGGGCGGTGGTCGAGATCGAGGCCGACATTTCGAGCAATCTGCCATCGTTCGTGCTCATCGGGCTTCCGGATGCCGCCCTCGGCGAGGCACGCGACCGGGTGCGAGCTGCGGCGGGCAACTCGGGTCTTCCGCTGCCCTCACGCAAGTTGACGGTCAACCTGTCGCCAGCTGCGCTGCCGAAACATGGCTCTGGGTTCGATTTGGGCATTGCGTTGGCGGCGCTGGCGGCCGATGGGCAGGTCTCGGCCGACTCGGTCGCCCGCGTCGTGCACCTCGGTGAGCTGGGGCTTGATGGCCGCCTGCGACCGCTTGCCGGCATCCTTCCGGCGGTCCTCTCAGCCGTGCGCGCTGGTTTCGACACGGTGCTGGTTCCGGCAGGCAACGCCGACGAGGCGGCGCTGGTGCCGGGTGTGCGAGTCGTTCCTGTGGTCTCGCTGCGCGACGCGGCGATCTGGCACGGCGCAGAGCTCGAGCCGATCCCGCTCGAGGCCCTGATGCCCGCGGTGCCCAGGCCCGTTCTCGATGAGTCGGGCGATCTTGCCGATGTGATCGGCAATCCGGATGCCATCGAGGCCATGCAGGTCGCCGCTGCGGGCGGTCACCATGTCTTCCTGCTCGGCCCACCCGGTGCCGGCAAGACGATGCTGGCCGCGCGGCTGCCGGGCCTGCTGCCCGATCTGAGTGCCGAGGAGGCGCTCGAGGTCGCGTCGATCCGTTCGCTCGCTGGCATCCCAGTGCGCGGTGGCCTGTCGACCCGGCCGCCGCTGGAGGCGCCGCACCACACTGCTAGCGCTGCTGCGATCGTGGGCGGCGGCAGCGGGGTTATTCGGCCCGGGGCCGCCGCACGGGCAGCTCACGGGGTCTTGTTTCTCGATGAAGCACCCGAGTTCGCCCCTGCTGCATTGGATGCGCTGCGTCAGCCGCTCGAATCCGGCGTCATCTCGATCTCGCGAGCAACGGCGACCGCGCGATTTCCGGCGCGCTTTCAACTGGTGCTTGCTGCCAATCCCTGCCCGTGCGGCAATGCGGGCACCCGCGACGGAGACTGCCGCTGCACACCGTTCGCGGTACGGAGGTATCTCGGTCGGTTGAGCGGGCCGCTGCTCGACCGCGTCGACATTCGCATGGATGTGCACCGGATCACCGCGGCGCAGCTGCGCGCGTCCGCCGAGACGGATCGGCTCGACACGGCGGCCGCGCGAGTGCGCATCCTCGCGGCACGGGCGACCGCCGCCGAGCGGCTGCTCGAGACACCCTGGCGGGTCAACGCGCACGTGGCCGGGGCGTGGTTGCGCTCGCCGATCGGAGCGCCCGTGCGTGGCGCGACCGCGGGCCTCGACCGTGCGCTCGAGCGCGGCGGCATCACCATGCGCGGCTACGACCGCGTTCTTCGGCTGGCGTGGACGCTCAGCGACCTCGACGGCACCTCGCGACCCGACGCCGACCACGTCGGCCGGGCGCTCTACTTGCGAAAGGCAGCACGATGACCATTCTCGGCCTGGCGGAATCGACCGTCGCCCCCTTGATCCGAGCCTTGTATCCCGACGAGGCCGACCTTGACCGCGCTGCGATCGGGGAGCGATTCGGCCGTGCGGCATGGACCGCCATCGCCGAGCCGGGTGATCGGGATGCCGGGCACCTGGTGGCCGTGCTCGGCGCTGAGGCATCGGTCGCCGCGCTCACCGCCGTTCCCTGGCCGCCCAGCGACCCGGATCACGTGGACGTGACGCCGCTCGCCATCGCGCTCACCGAGGCGAGGGACATCGATCTCGTTCACAACGATCTGGTGGATGCCGTGAAGCGTTGGCGATCCAGGGTCTCGGCGCCGACCGCCTTGCTCGCACTTCGGCAGGCGGCGCGCTTCGGCGCGGGGCTGCTCGTGCCAAGCGACCCGGACTGGCCGAGTGGGGTCGACGATCTGGGCGAGTGTGCGCCACTCGCCCTGTGGGCGCGCGGCGACCGCACTATCCTCGGCCGACTTCAGCGCTCTGTCGCCATCGTCGGCGCGCGCGCGGCGACCGGATACGGCGAGCACGTGACGGTCGAGGCATCCAGTGGTCTGGTCGATCGCGGGTTCACCATCGTGTCCGGCGCCGCATACGGAATCGACGGCATCGCCCATCGCGCAGCCCTCGCCAGCGCTGGCTCGACGGTCGCCTTCTTGGCGGGCGGTGTGGACCGGTTCTACCCCGCTGGGCACGAGGCACTGCTGACCCGGATCGTCGAGCGCGGCGTCGTTGTCTCGGAGGTACCGCCCGGCACGGCACCGACTCGCTGGCGGTTTCTTCAGCGCAACAGGCTGATTGCCGCCGCCAGCCAGGCAACCGTGGTGGTCGAAGCGGGCTGGCGCTCGGGTTCGCTCAACACCGCGAATCATGCGGCGACACTCGGGCGTCCCGTCGGCGCAGTGCCCGGCCCGGTGACCAGCGCAGCATCGGCCGGATGCCACAAGCTTCTGCGTGATACCCCGGCGATCTGCGTGACCAACGCAGACGAGATGGCCGAACTCGTGCCGCCCGCCTTCGACTCACCGCTACCTGTTTCTGCCGAGTCGCCCGCTGGCCGGAATGAACGTCCCCGCTCCGCCTCGCCAGCCATCGACCCCACCGGAACACGTGTGCGCCTGCTCGACGCGCTCAGCGATCGCTCCGGTCGCTCCGCCACCCGAATCGCCGAGCTCTCGGGCCTGGCACCCGACCGCGTTCGTGCCGAGCTCGGGCTGCTCGAGCTCGAGGGTGTCGTGCGCGAAATGCCGGGAGGCTGGCAGAAGTTCACCGTGAAGCAACGTGCCGCAGTACGCAGCTGATGCGATTCGCTGAACGTTCGAGCAGGCCGCAGCCTCAGCTGATTGGTATCAGTGGATGGATCGCTGGCGCCGCCGCCAGGTGATCTCCAGCCGCCTGCAACGCCGTCGCAATATGCGGAGTGCCCAGGTGTGCATCCAGGTCTGCCTGCGATGCCCACTCTTCGATCGTGACGAAGACGGTCGGGTCGGCGGCCGAGGAGTACAGCGCATAGCCCCGATTGCCGGCCTCCGCCCTCGTGGGCTCGACGAGCGCCTCGAGGGCCTCCCGAACGACGGCCTCGGATCCTGCCTTGGCGGTCAGAACGGCAACGACATGAAGATCGGACACGTTTCCTCGGTTCCGGCCGTCATCGTCGACAGCCCGAGCCCGAGGCTACGCCGCGACATCGGCCCCGACTAGAGTGCGCAGCATGATCCAGCTCGGTCAGTACGCCCCGCCTACCCACACGATCGCGCACCTCAGCGATACGCACTACCTGGGCGGCAAGCGTCCGCTCTACGGCTCGGTTGACACCGATCGCACCCTCGCCCGCGCCCTCGAGCAGTTGGAGCGATCCGGCACCCACCCCAGCGCCATCGTGATCACTGGCGACCTCGCCGACCTGGGCGAACCGGAGGCGTACCAGCGCCTGCGCGATGAGCTGCAGCCGGTTGCCAAGAGGATGGGCTCGAAAATCATTTGGGTGATGGGCAATCACGACGAGCGCGGGCCGTTCTCGTCGATCCTGTTCGACGACCAGTACCGCGACGGTCCGGCGAGCGACGCTCCGCAAGATCGCATTTACGACGTCGACGGCCTGCGCATCATCGCGCTCGACAGCTCGGTTCCTGGCTACCACCACGGCGAGCTGAC
>JBDUBG010000424.1:0-4833 GCA_040004215.1 Pseudolysinimonas sp.
CGCCAACGGGAAGAACGGCAGGAATCCGAGCCGGGCCGCGCGCACGGCGGGCAAGACGTCGAGCTCGACGTCACGCGCGAGAAGGTTGTACTCGTTCTGCGCCGAGACGAACCGCACAGTGCCCAACCGTTCGGCAACGGCATCCGCCTCTGCCAGTTGCTCGGCGTCGAAGTTCGAATTGCCGATTTCGATGACCTTGCCCTCGCGCACCAGGTCGTCGAGCGCCCCGAGGGTCTCGGCGATCGGTACAGAGGGATCGGGTGTGTGCTGCTGGTAGAGGTCGATGCGGTCGGTATTCAAACGACGCAGCGACCCTGCGACGGCTGTGCGGATGTAGGCGCGCGACCCCTTGAGGCCTGGGATCGGCGAAGCCATCTGGGTGTGACCGAACTTGGTAGCAATCACCAGTTGGTCGCGTTTTCCCTTGATCGCGGCACCCAGTCGGGTCTCACTCAGCCCGTACTCCGCGCCGTAGACGTCTGCGTTGTCGAAGAGGGTCACTCCCGCTTCGATCGCCGCGCTCACCACCGCATTCGTGCCCTTCTGCTCATCGCTCGCGGTTCCGGGCCGACCGAGGTTGTTGCAGCCGAGTCCGACCACAGAGACGGCGAGGGATGAGGGGCCAAGCAGACGGGTTTCCATGACGTCAGCGTATGCTCCCGTCCTCCCCATCCCGTACGTCATGCCAGGTCTGCACCATGTCCGATTCCCGCGAGGGAGTGTCGCGGGTCGGGATTACCCTCGAAACATGCACCCCCTCGACACCCCCACGCACCTGCGTCGCCTCGCGAGCCCGATCGGTCGGATCGAGGTAGTCGGCAACGGCGACGCCATCGTTTCGCTCGCCATCGAACGCGACGGCACTCTCCCCTGGGACGGCGTGCCAGAGCAAGGTGACGCGGTACTCGACCGGGCCGTCGAACAGCTCGAGGAGTACTTCGCCGGGCATCGCCGCGACTTCGATCTTCCGCTTTCTCTCGCTGGCACCGCGTTCCAGTTGGCCGTCTGGGAGCAGATCGCCGCTCTCGACTTCGGCGAAGTCGTCTCGTACGGCGAGATCGGTCTCAATACCGGGCGCGCGACCGCGGGTCGAGCCGTTGGCGGAGCGGTCGGCGCCAATCCAATTCCCATCATCGTGCCCTGCCATCGGGTGCTGGGCAGCGACGGGCGGATCACTGGTTACAGCGGCGGCGATGGCATCCCCACGAAGTCCTGGCTGCTCCACCACGAGGGCATCTCACACATCGCCGCTGGCGTGCGGGTCAGCGGGAATGGCATCGCCGAGGGGCAACTGGATCACAACCAGCTCGACCTGGCTGCGCTCGACCTCGCATCGCTCGGTCAGTCGGCGTGAGTTCGCTGATCGTCGGTGACGACGGCCGCCCGCGCTGCGCGTGGTCGGGCAACCACGCCGAGTATCAGCGTTACCACGACGAGGAGTGGGGAACACCGCTGCACGGCGATCGTGCCCTGTTCGAGAAGCTCAGCCTCGAAGGCTTCCAGGCCGGACTGTCGTGGATCACTATCCTGCGTCGGCGTCCAACCTTCCGTTTGGCGTTCCACAACTTCGACATCGACACCGTCGCGGCCTTCGACGAACGCGACGTCGAGCGGTTGCTCGCCGACCCCGGCATCATCCGCAACCGGCTCAAGATCGACGCGACGATCTCGAACGCCCGAGTGACCCAGGCTCGCGAGCGCGAGCACCCGGGAGCGCTCGATGAGCTCATCTGGAGCTTCGCGCCGCCGAGGCGCGACCATGCAGCAGCCTCACTCGGCGCATTGCCCGCGGTCACTGCCGAGTCGTCGGCGCTCAGCACGGCTCTCAAGAAGCTCGGCTACCGCTTTGTCGGACCGACCACGATCTACGCGATGATGCAGTCAGGTGGCCTCGTCGATGACCACGTTGCGGGGTGCTGGCGGTCGTCGTACTCCTGAACGCTCAGGGTGCGGCGGTGGCAGCAGAGAACGAACCGTACCCGGCGAGGGGTGGCGAGAACCCCGCCGCGGTGATCAGACTCGGCTCGTAGTGCTCAATGTCGCGCGCCAGCAGGAACAGCCAGACGAACGGCAAGAAGATTCCGAGCACCACCCAACTGCCGTCTTTGCGAAAGGCGATCCCGGTGCGATACATGCCGATGGCCAAAAACACGCTCGTCACGATTCCGGCGTACGGAACGATCGCGAGCACAGACAGCCAACCCGGCTGGCCGCCCACCTCCAGCCACTTCCAGTATCCGTAGATCGGAATCCAGCCGATCCATGGCTCGACGCCCACCTTGCGAAAAAAAGACGAGAGCGCCAGTGCCATCAGCACATAGAGGGCGGCGATGATCAAGAAATAGAACGCGAAAACAGCGAGGGTGATCACGAGACCGATCAGCGCGCCAGTGGTGCCGTCGTACGAGTCGTAGTTCATACGCTCAGACTACGAGCAGCAGTTCGCCCGCTGCACCCGGCTCGAGTCGAATGCCGACCGAGGCGGCCCACGAGATCAGCGACACGGCATCCGGATGATCGATGCCCGCCAGCAGCATGGCCCGCGTGAACTCCCCTTTGCCCTTCTTGTTGAAGTGGTTGAGCGCTCGTCGCCGCCCGTCGTCGCCCTCAGACACCACCCGCAGGTACCACGACTCCGCGCGCTGAGGTGCCGGGCCGAGGGCAACGTATGCCTCAGAGCGCAGGTCAAGAATCATGGCGCCGGCCGCCGCCGCAGGGTGCGCCGCGATGGCGGCAGAAACCGGGCCGCGCCACAACGCACCCAGGGGCGTGCCCGGCAATCGCGAGTCGGGTGAGAGCCGGTACGCCGGGATCGGGTCATCGGCACCCAGCAGCCCGAACAGTGCAGACGCGATCGCGAGATGGTTGTGCGCGAACTCGCGCGACGTCGATGGCAGCCCTGACACGTCGAGACCCTCATACAGCACACCGTCGAAGCGCTCGAGCGCTGCCATCGTCGGCCCGCTCTCGACCAGCTTGTTGCGCTCGAGTTCGCGTGCCTGAGTCGGCCCCAGGTGCAGTGCCGCCGCGGCTCCGCGGTTGCGGGTGAGTCGCCGCAGTGCACTGAGGGCCTGCTGTCGCGCCTTCGTCAACTCGGCATAGCTCAGCGCATCGAGAGCGAGCGGCCGCGTGGGGTCTCCCCCGTCGCGCTTCGTCTCAGACGGCGGAAGCAGGATCAGCATCGCGGATGAGGCAGGCAGCGCCGACGTGTGCTCACAGCTCGAGGAACGCGAGCGCCTGCTCGACGTTCAGACCGAGCGGTTGCACCGAATCCAAGGTGATCCGTGGCACGGCACCCGTCGTACCGGTCCAGGCCTCCCACTCATCGAGACTCTGCTCGACGGCGTGCCACGTGGGCTCCGCGATGTGCGCGAGGCGGCGGACCCTGGATGCCAGACGGGTGCGGTGCAACTCAGGGTCTGAGCAGATCACCTCGACGAACTTGATCGGCACATTCTGCCTCGTGGCCAACTTCACCCACTGATCGCGGGCAGGCTCGACGGCGTTGACGGCATCCACGATCACACTGCCGCCACCCATCAGCACCGACTCGGCGATGCTCTCTGCCACGAGATACGCGGCCAGGCCGGTCGGCTGGTCGGCATCGATGCCCGCGCTGAGAATCGCCGACTCGATCGGATCGACAGACACCACCGGAGCGCCGATGCGGTTACCCACCACCTCGGCAATCGTGCTCTTGCCCGCGCCGGGGAGCCCCGCGGTGACGATCAGCATTCACGCACCTATTCGACGAAACACAGTCAGACCAGTTCGGCGGCGCCCGCGACCACGGTGACAACGTCGTTTTGCACCGAGAGGAACCCGTCTTGCGCATTCACGGTGATGACACTTCCGTCGAGTGTTGTGACGCGCACCTCACCCTGGTCGAGCACGCCCAGCACCGGTTCATGACCGGCCAGGATGCCGATCTGACCGATCTTGGTGCGCGCGATCACTTGACGGGCCTGGCCGGTCCAGATCTCAGCATCAGCCGAGACAACGCTCACCTGTAACTCGCGGGCACTGAGGTCGGCCATGATCAGGCGTTGTCCTTCTGAATCTGGGCCCACTTCTCTTCGACATCGTTAATGCCGCCGACGTTGAAGAACGCCTGCTCGGCCACGCTGTCGAACTCGCCCTTGGCGATCGCGTCGAAGGACTCGACCGTCTCTTTCAACGGAACCGTTGATCCCTCGACCCCGGTGAACTTGGTCGCCATGTAGGTGTTCTGCGAGAGGAACTGCTGAATGCGGCGCGCACGCGACACCGTGATCTTGTCTTCCTCCGAGAGCTCGTCGACGCCGAGGATCGCGATGATCTCTTGCAACTCCTTGTTCTTCTGGAGAATCTGCTTGACCGTCGTCGCCACGCGGTAGTGGTCCTCGCCCAGGTAACGGGGGTCGAGGATGCGGCTGGTCGATGTCAGCGGATCGACCGCCGGGTACAGACCACGCGACGCGATCTCACGCGAGAGCTCGGTCGTGGCATCCAAGTGCGCGAAGGTGGTCGCCGGAGCCGGGTCGGTGTAGTCGTCGGCTGGCACGTAGATCGCCTGCAGCGAGGTGATCGAGTGACCTCGGGTCGAGGTGATGCGCTCTTGCAGAACACCCATCTCGTCGGCGAGGTTCGGCTGGTAGCCGACCGCGGACGGCATGCGGCCGAGCAGCGTCGACACCTCAGATCCCGCCTGGGTGAAGCGGAAGATGTTGTCGATGAAGAGCAGAACATCTTGGTTCTGCACATCGCGGAAGTACTCGGCCATGGTCAGGGCCGACAGGGCGACGCGCAGACGCGTTCCCGGCGGCTCATCCATCTGGCCGAAGACGAGGGCGG
>JBDUBG010000147.1:0-4831 GCA_040004215.1 Pseudolysinimonas sp.
GCTGGTGATTTTCGCCGGCAAGGAATACGGCTCCGGCTCGAGCCGCGACTGGGCGGCCAAGGGCACCAACCTGCTGGGCGTCAAGGCCGTCATCGCCGAAAGCTTCGAGCGCATCCACCGTTCAAACCTGATCGGCATGGGCGTCATCCCCTTGCAGTTTCCGGCGGGCACGACGGCCGACGACTTGGGTCTTGACGGCACCGAGGTCGTCAGCATCTCGGGCATCACGGCGCTCAACGAGGGGTCGACTCCCAAGACCGTTCACGTGACGGCGACGGCGAGTGACCATTCGGCGAGTGGCAAAGCACCGATCGAATTCGACGCGGTGGTCAGGATCGACACGCCCGGCGAGGCCGACTACTACCGCAATGGCGGCATCCTCCAATATGTACTGAGGAGCCTCGTCTAGAGTCGAATCATGTCGTTGCTTGAGGGGATCCACACGCCTCGCGACCTCGACGCACTGACTCGTGACCAGTTGACTCAACTGGCAGAAGAGATTCGGGTCTTCCTGATCAGCGAGGTCTCGAAGA
Organism: Pseudolysinimonas sp.; assembly: GCA_040004215.1. Lineage (GTDB taxonomy): Bacteria > Actinomycetota > Actinomycetes > Actinomycetales > Microbacteriaceae > Lysinimonas. The sequence goes on from JBDUBG010000147.1 coordinate 534, forward strand.
CCGGCGGGCACCTGGGGCCGAATCTCGGAGTCGTCGAGCTCACCATCGCGATTCACCGCGTCTTCGACTCGCCGAACGACGCCATCGTCTTCGATACCGGGCACCAAAGCTACGTCCACAAGCTGCTCACCGGCCGCCAGGACTTCTCCCGGCTACGCATGAAGGGCGGCCTCGCCGGCTATCCGCAGCGCTCGGAGTCCGTGCACGACATCGTCGAGAGTTCTCACGCCTCGAGCTCGCTGAGCTGGGCCGACGGCATCTCGCGGGCCTTCGCTATGACCGGTCAAAATGATCGCTATGTGGTCGCCGTTGTCGGCGACGGCGCACTCACCGGGGGAATGACGTGGGAGGCGCTGAACAACATCAGCGACGACAACAGCCGTCGTCTGGTGATCGTGGTCAACGACAACGGCCGTTCCTATGCGCCGACCATCGGGGGCATGGCGCGCTTTCTCAACACGGTGCGCACCCGTCGCGCCTACCGTGACCTCTACCGGACGAGTGAGCGGCTGTTCGGCAAGTTCGGTGCGCCAGGGCGTGCCATCTACCGTGGCACCCGCGGTGCGATGCACGGCTTTCTGGCGCGGTTCAGCAACAACGAGGCGCTCTATTCGAACCTCGACATCAAGTACATCGGTCCCATTCATGGCCATGACTTGCACGCACTCGAGGAAGCGCTGAATCAGGCCAAGAACTACGACGCCCCGGTGATCGTGCACGTGATCACTGAGAAGGGGCACGGCTACCAGCCGGCTGTCGCGGATGTCGCTGACCAGTTCCACGCTGTCGGCCAGATTGATCCCGAGACTGGCGAGCCGACCGAGCATGCGAGCCGGCCATCCTGGACCTCGGTGTTCGCCGATGAAATGGTCGAACTCGCCGACCGCAATCCCAAGCTCGTCGGCATCACCGGTGCCATGTTGCGCCCTACCGGGCTCTACAAGATGGCAGAGAAGTACCCGACGCGCGTGTTCGACGTCGGCATTGCCGAGCAGCACGCCGTCACCAGTGCCGCTGGGCTGGCTTTTGGCGGGCTGCACCCGGTCGTTGCGATCTATGCGACCTTCATCAATCGCGCCTTCGACCAGGTGCTGATGGATGTCGCGCTGCACAAGGCCGGCGTCACCGTCGTGCTCGACCGCGCAGGCGTCACCGGGCCCGACGGACCGAGCCACCACGGCATGTGGGATCTGGCGATTCTGCAGGTAGTTCCGCACATCCGCATCGCGGCTCCGCGTGACGCGACCCGGCTGCGGGAGGAACTCGGTGAGGCAGTCGCGGTCGACGACGCCCCTACCGTTGTGCGCTTTTCGCGGGGCAACGTCGGCAATGAGTTCGACGCCGAGCGCCGCACGGCAGACGGTGTCGACGTGTTGCGCGAGGCGCCTCACCGTGACGTGCTCATCGTGGCCGTCGGACCCATGGCGAAACTCGCGTTGCAGGTCGCAGAGCGGCTCGACGCGCAGGGGGTCGGCGCCACCGTTGTCGATCCGCGCTGGGTCATTCCCGTGCCGGCGAGCATTATTGACCTGGCCAGTCAGCATCGCCTCGTTGTCACCATCGAAGACGGAATCCGGGTCGGCGGCGTCGGCACCCGCATTCGTCAAGAGCTTCGCGCCGCCGGCGTCGATACGGCGCTAGAAGAGCTCGGGCTTCCCGACGAGTTTTTGGCGCAGGGTTCACGCGATGAGATCCTCGCCGAGGTTGGGCTCACTGACCAGCAGATCGCCCGCGATATCATTTCGCAGGTTCTTGGTACTCGCATCCCCGTGGCTCGGCCACTGCCGGAAGACGTGGCGGAGCGCGCAGCCGAGAAGCGTTAGGCGGTCCAGCTCGCGCGAATGTCGGTAGTGACCGCTATCATGTGGACAGTGTAAACAACCCTGTGGTCGCCCTCACAGCCCCTTTAACTTCCCTTCCCATTTCCGATGTCGTGCGTGACGCCTGACACCCCACCGGAGTACTGATGACCCAGACCATTTCATCCGATTCCACGGCGTACGCCGAGGGGCGGCTCGACTCTCGCTCGCGCGTGGCGATCGTGCTGCTGCTCGCGGCAGTCTTCGTCGTATTTCTCAACGAGACGTTCCTCAGTGTCGCGCTTCCCGACATTCTGAAAGACCTGCGGATCAGCCCGAGCCTTGGTCAGTGGCTGACGACCGGCTTCGCCTTGACCATGGCGGTTGTGATTCCCATCACCGGATGGCTGCTACAGCGACTTAACACTCGCCCCGTCTTCATCACGGCGATGAGTCTCTTCACTGTTGGCACCCTGATCGCGGCAACCGCACCCGGATTCTCGCTGTTGTTGCTCGGCCGCATCGTGCAAGCCTCTGGCACCGCGATGATGATGCCCCTCATGATGACCACCATCATGTCGCTGGTGCCACCTCAGTCGCTCGGGCGAATGATGGGTCGCATCTCAATTGTGATGTCGGTCGCTCCGGCCATCGGTCCAACGATCTCGGGCTTCTTGATTCCGCTCGTCCAGTGGCGCGGGCTGTTCTGGGTGATGCTCCCGATTGCCGCCGCGATGCTGGTGCTCGGCATCATCCGCGTACCCAATGTTTCGGAGCCGCGTAAGGCGCCGCTCGACGTGGTGTCGGTGATCCTGTCGGCTGTTGCGTTCAGTGGGCTCGTCTACGGCCTCAGCAGCCTCGGCCAGGCCGCAGAAGGAGACGCGGCGCTGCCATCGTGGATCCCTCTCGTCATAGGCGGGGTATTCTTGCTGACCTTCGTGCTGCGTCAGCTGCAGCTGCAGAAGAAAGATGCGGCGCTTCTTGATCTACGCACCTTCACCTCACGCACCTTCTCGATGTCGCTGCTCATGCTCGCGGTCAGCATGGTCGCGCTCTTCGGCACCGTGATCGTGGTGCCGCTGTACATGCAGAACGTCCTGCATCAGAGCACGGTCGTGATCGGGCTGACGCTGTTGCCTGGCGGTTTACTGATGGGTTTCATGGGCCCACTGGTGGGGCGTCTCTACGACAGGTTCGGGCCACGTCCGCTCGTGGTCCCCGGTGCCGTCGTGGTCAGTGGGGTTTTTTGGTCGCTCAGCTTTCTGACGACCACCACACCGGTGTGGATGATCGTCTTCGCCTACCTGGTGCTCAGCCTGGGACTCGCGTTCCTCTTCACGCCGCTGTTCACCTCTGCACTGGGATCGTTGCCACCGCACCTCTATTCGCACGGCAGCGCGACGCTGGCAACCATCCAGCAGGTGGCGGGCGCGGCGGGTACCGCGATCTTCATCGCATTCTTGGCGATTGGCACCGCGAGCGGGCAGGCCGCGAACTTGGGCGCAGAGGCGTCAATCGCCGAAGGAGTCCGCATGGCATTCATGGTCGGCGGCATCGTGTCACTCGCCGCCGTGGTGGTGTCGTTCTTCGTCCGCAAGCCACCCGTGCCTGAGATCGCCGAGAGCGATTTCGCCGACGCACCCGACATGCCGGCGGCGTCGCACTAGCCCGCTTCGACCGGCGTTACTTCACTCCCACGATCTTGGGGTGGTGAAAGGTGTCGCCGAAGACACGCTCGCTCGCGCCGACTCGGTCGAGGTACGGGGTCACTCCACCCATCTGGAATGGCCATCCGGCCCCGAGGATGAGGCAGAGGTCGATGTCTTCTGCTGCCGCGACGACGTGATCTTCCAGCATCCGGTGAATCTCATCGGCGAGTCCGTCTTCGATCTTCTGGCGTAGCGCCTCGGCCGTCATGCCCGTCGAGCCCGCAACCTGGTGCTTCTTGATAATCGCGAGCGCCTTCGCGTCGTAGCCCTTGACCTTGCCCTTGGCGTCCTTCTCGAGAAGGTGCCCATACTCGGCGAGCTCGTCGAGTGCTGCACTCTCACTGAAGCGTTCGGGAAACGCGGCGTGATGGGTGTGCAGCACGTGTGCGCCAATCTGAAGCCCCACGAGCTCCATGAGGGCGAACGGGTCCATCGGCAGCCCCCAGGGGCGCACGGCGTCGACCACGGTCTCTGGCTTCGTCCCGTTCTCGACCGCATTCATTGCTTCGCCGAGCAGCTTGGCCAGGATGCGATTGACGACGAACCCCGGAGTGTCGGTTGTGATGACGGCGTTCTTGCGCAGCGCAGCAGCCGTGACCATCGCGGTGCTGAGCGCCTCCTCGGTGGTCTTCGGTGTCGTCACTACTTCGATCAGCGGCATGACCGCGACCGGGTTGAAGAAGTGGAAACCGACGACTCGCTCGGGGTGCTTGAGTTTGGCGCCGATCTGCTCCACCGAGAGCGACGAGGTGTTGGTCGCCAGAATCGCGTCGTCCGCGATGTACTTCTC
>JBDUBG010000098.1:0-4829 GCA_040004215.1 Pseudolysinimonas sp.
GCCAGGGCCCGCGCCACGCGGCCACCGAGCCCGGGTACGCGGCCGCGCGCCGGGATCCTGGCGCGCTCAAGCAGCACTACCACTTCGGCACGCTGGGCGTCGAGCACGGCGTCGAGGGCAGCATTCGCCCGCACCCGAGAGCGCAGCGAGAGCAGGAAGGCCACGACTCCGACCACGGCACCGGCACCGAACCCGAGCGCAACTGCCGGCACGAACTGGAAGGCCGCGAGCACCGTCAGCCCGGCCAGCACCAGAACGCCGACCCCACGCAGCACCGTCGCGGCCCGCGAACGGCGGGTGCGGGTGCGATCTGCGCGGTCGAGGCGGTCGTCAAACTCGAGCAGTTCGGCGCGCTCCAGGGTGAACGACGAACGGTCGCGCAGGTCGCGGCGAATGCGCGCGTACGTCGGCCGCTCGCGGCGCACAACGGCGACCACCGCCGTGACGCCGATCACGAAGCTCAGCAGGGTGAGCCCGAGCAAGATGAACGCACCGACGATCGGCCGGTCGCCGTCCCAGACCAGCCGAACAGCCGAGTCGACGCCGAAGGCGATGATGACGGCAAGGGCGGCGGTGACCACGACCGTCCAGCTCAGTTCGCGCACGCGCACCCGGGTGAGCGCATCGGGGTCGCCGCGCTCGTCGTCGTGGGCCTCTCGAACGCGCCGCACCTCGACGAGGGAACCCACGGCATCCGCGACGAGGAGGCCGAGCACCACCCCGCCGATGAAGAGCGCGCTAGTCAGCAGGGCAGCAGTGTCCACACGGCGACTCTACGGGGCGACATCCGCCGCGGTGGCTCGCCGCGGTCTTAGGGCGTATCGCTGGGAACGCCGCCGGCCACCGTCACGACACAGACGGCGACCATCAGCCCAGCGAACGCCGTCAGCAGCAGCCGAAGCTTCTGCTGGAAGGTCTGCTCGACGCGGTCGGCGAGCTCCGGGGCGACGGATGCGGCTCCCGCACCGAGTGCACGGCCCCAGTCGATCAACAGCCGTTCGGCCTCTGTGACGTGCGGATCGAGCGGGTCGTCACCGTTCAACTCCAGTTCGCGCCGGAAGAAGGTAGTCGGATACGGCGCGGGGTAGCCGTCACTGATCGCAAAACAGAACAGGTTCACCGCGCGCTCACCGAGAAACGGGATCAGCTCGTCGCGCAGGGTGAACCACGCCGTATACGAGGTGAAGACCGGGGCAGACCCGAGCAGCGTGCGATCGAGATTCGAGAGGGGGCCAGGATGCGCTGCGAGAAATCGCTCGGCGACCGCCGCAGCATCCGGGGTCAGTTCGTCGTCGCTCGGCAGCGCCAGGAAGGCCATGCGCACGAGCCTAGAGGCAGAGCGCGCGCCTCGGGTCGGGTTACGCCGCGATACCCGGCGCGGCGCCCGCAATCAGCTGCCCGGTGATCGTCTGCACCGAGTCGAACACTCCGGCGCGGATCGCCTGAAAGACCTCGACGGCGGCCTGGGCGAGCTTGCCGTGGCTGCCGAGCACGGTGCGCCGCACCCGCGGCTCATCGTGGATCGAGATGCTGGCGGTCGCATGGGCATCCTTTTCGCTGGCCGGGTCGACGACGCGCGCGCCCAGCGAGCGAGCCCAGGCAGCGGTCAGTTCGGCCACCACCGGGTCGGTCGACACGATGTGTACCTGATCACCGCGCGCGAAGGGCCGGGTGCGCACCAGGGCACGCGCGATCAGAGCCGGGCCGAGGTAGCTGACGACCTGCTCGTCGCTGATCCAGGACGGCACACCGAGCACATCGTCCTGGTCGATCAGCAGCAACTCATCGAGTTCTTGGCCCGCGTCACGCCATGCCACCCGGTCGCGCGGAGCGAAACCGTTGGTGTCGGGACCAGCCGCATCGACGCTGCCGACAATGAAGCCGCGGCCGCGTCTGGTCGGTCGCAATCGCAGCCGCCCGGTTGTCGGCCGGGGAACGGGCACACGAGTGAGCGCCGGAACGCGCGTCAGCGGCGCCCCGGGAGTGTGGGAAGTGGTCATCGCAGTCATCTGAATAGTCACCTTGATCAATGCAACCCATGCGGACGCATGACTATTCCGAGTGTCAGCTGTTAGAACACCTTGCCCGGGTTGAGAATTCCGAGGGGATCGAACACCTGTTTGAGCTGCTTCTGCAGGGCGAAACTGTCGTCGCCGAGCTCGTCGCGCAGCCAGCGTTTCTTGAGAATGCCGACGCCGTGCTCACCGGTGAGGGTGCCCCCTAAGCGCAGACAGTCGAGAAAGAGTTCGTCGGCAGCGGCCCAGACGTTCTCGGGCACCTCAACATGGCCGTCGACCTCGTCTGCCTGAAAAACAAAGTTCGGGTGCAGGTTGCCATCACCGGCGTGAGCGACGGTCGGGATGCTGATTCCGTACTTCGCCTCGAGGCGCCCGATTGCGGCGAACATGGCGGGCAAAGCGCTGCGCGGAACCGCGACATCTTCGATCAGAACCGTGCCGCGTGCCTCCATGGCGGGGTGGAAGGAACGCCGGATCGCAAACAGCTTCTCGCCCTCGTCGCGGTCGGTGGTCAGCTCCGCGTCGCCGCCGAGTGACCGGATCACCGCGAGCGCGTCCGCCGCTTCTGCGTCAGCACCCTGCCCATCCATCTGGATCAGCAGTTGCGCGCCGCGCCCTCCCAAGTCGATGTCGAGATAGGCAGCGATGCCGTCGAGTGCGTTCGCATCGAGCAACTCCATGATCGCCGGCTTGATGCCGCTCGACACGATCACCGCGGCGGCCCTGGCGGCAAGCTCCACGCTCGAGAAGCCGGCGCTGATCGTCGCCACGGTGCCGCGCGGCAACGGCCGCAACTTAAGGGTGGCCTCGACAACGACGCCGAGTGTGCCCTCAGAACCGATCATCAGCGCGGTGAGGTCGTAGCCGGTCACCCCTTTGACGGTGCGGTGGCCCATGCTGATCAGCCGGCCGTCGCTGAGCACCACCTTGAGCCCGAGCACCGCCTCGCGGGTGACGCCGTATTTCGCGCACAGCAGGCCGCCCGCGTTGGTGGCGATGTTGCCGCCGATCGTCGAGATCGCCCTGCTGGCCGGGTCGGGAGCCCACCACAGCCCGCGGTCAGCGAGTTGCGCGTTGAGGTCGCCGTTCAGCACGCCGGGCTGTACCACCGCGAGTTCGTCGTCGACCGACACCTCGAGCACGCGGTCCATGCCTCGGGTCGAGAGCACCAGCTCGCCCTCACCGCCGATCGCGGCACCCGCCAGCCCGGTGCCAGCGCCACGGGGCACGACCGGAATCCGATGCGCCGTCGCGAACCGCATTGTCGCCTGCACCTGCTCGATCGTGGTCGCCTCGATCACGGCGAGCGGGCGCGCCTTCGAGACCTGTCCCGACTTGTCGGCACGCGCCGCGTTGAGCGTCTGCTCGTCGACCCGCACGGCGTCGCCCAATTCGGCGCGTAACTCGGAGAGAAGCTCGGCGGGCGCGTGCTCGCGCGTCACCTTGTTTCCCGACGTCGTGCTCATGGGCAGAGAATACCCGATGCCGTGGCACCGCCTCCAGGAGTCGTGTCCGATTTCCGCTGACAGATGTCGGTTGCCCATGTGAGGCTTTCCCCATGGACGACCAGGAGCTCGAGCTCACGCCCGACGACTTCGCCCTGAAATACGGCGCAATGGCCTCGCGCGACGCGCGCTTCGACGGCCAGTTCATTGCCGGCGTGCACTCCACCGGCATCTACTGCAGGCCGAGCTGCCCTGCGATGACACCGAAGCCCAGCAACGTCAGTTTCTATCGCACCGCGGCGGCAGCGCACGAGGCCGGACTGCGCGCCTGCAAGCGCTGCCAACCTGATGCCGTGCCGGGCTCCCCCGACTGGAATCTTCACGACGACCTGGCCTCGCGCGCGATGCGGCTCGTGCACGACGGCGTCGTCGAGCGCGAAGGGGTCGAGGGGCTGTCCCGGCGGCTCGGCTACACCTCGCGGCACGTGACCCGAGTGCTCCGCGCCGAACTGGGTGCCGGCCCGCTCGCTCTGGCCCGCGCGAACCGCGCGCAGACCGCCCGCTCGCTGCTCGCCGCCACCGAGCTTCCGGTCACCGACATCGCGTTCGCCGCCGGCTTCGGCAGCCTGCGGCAGTTCAACGACACGATTGCCGAGGTCTACCGCGCGACGCCAACCGAGCTCAGGAAGATCGCACGAACGGGGCGCGGTGCTGGCGTCATCTCGGCCCCCGCACCGAGCGACGACGCCGCCACTCCTCTCACCCTGCGCCTTCCCGCCAGAGCCCCCTTTGACGGCCGCGGCCTGATGAGCTTCTTCGCCGACCACGCGATCCCGGGTCTCGAAGGGGGTGACGACGAGCACTTCTCTCGCCCGCTCGCCCTGCCCCATGGCCGCGCCGACGTGACGGTGCGGCTCGATCACGAGCGGGCGGGCGTCATCGTGAGCGCGAGGCTCAGCAGTCTCGCCGACGTTGCTGCGTTGTCATTCCGGGTTCGGCGCCTGTTTGATCTCGACGCGGACTCGGTGGCGATCGACGAGGCCTTGAGCCACGACCCTGTGCTCGCGCCGTTGGTCACCAGGGTGCCGGGCATCCGCATTCCGGGCAGTGCCGACGGCGCCGAGACCCTGTTTCGCACCCTGATCGGTCAACAGATCTCGGTGGCAGCGGCGCGCACGGTGGTGGGTCGGTTGGTCGCCGACCTCGGGCAGCCAGCCTCCGAGGGCGGGGGCATGTTCCCGTCTGCCGCAGTCATCGCCGAACGGGGTAGCGCTGTGCTGCGCGGGCCGGCGAACCGGGTGGCCACCATCATCCGGGTCGCGGATGCCGTGGCGAGCGGTGCGCTGCGTCTCGACGTCGAGACTCC
>JBDUBG010000017.1:0-4818 GCA_040004215.1 Pseudolysinimonas sp.
AAGAGCGACAAGGGCAGCGGTGACTCGCTTGATCATGGGGGATCCTTGACAGGAGGGAATGCGCCACGAAAAGAGCGTGCTGAGAGGACGGGTTCACGCTCGTAACGGGCTCCCCGACCGACACGGGGGTGAGCCGACCGGGAGAAGGCCGCCCCTCAAACTTTCGGGTATCAGGAGCGCCTCATCTCGAATGCTAGTACCCCTCGCTACCAGATGCGCACGCGCTCCGCGGGGTCGAGCCACAGCGCGTCGGAATCGACGAGGGCGAAGGTGGCCGCGAACTCGTCAATGTTGCGCACAATCTGGTTGCAGCGGAACTCGTTCGGTGAGTGCGGGTCGATCGAGAGCAGCCGCAGGGCCTCCTCGTCGCGCGCCTTCAACTGCCACGCCTGCGCCCAACTGAGGAAGAAGCGCTCGGCTCCCGTCATCCCGTCGATGACAGGGGGCTCTGCGCCGTCAAGCGACAGCAGATAGGCCCTCCACGCGATGGCTAGTCCACCGAGGTCGCCGATGTTCTCGCCGATCGTCAGCGCCCCGTTGACGTGGTGACCCGGCAGCTGCCTGGGTTCCAGCGCGTCGTACTGGGCGATCAGCGCCGCGGTTCGCTTCTCGAACGCTGCGCGGTCTTCGTCGGTCCACCAGTTAGTGAGCCGGCCGTCGCCGTCGTACTGCGAGCCCTGGTCGTCAAAGCCGTGCCCGATCTCGTGGCCGATCACGGCGCCGATCGCGCCGAAGTTGGCTGCGGCATCCCGACTCTCTTCAAAGAAGGGGTACTGCAGAATCGCAGCCGGGAACACGATCTCGTTGAACCCGGGGTTGTAGTACGCGTTGATCGTCTGCGGAGTCATGAACCACTCGCCGCGGTCGAGCGGCTTGCCGATCTTGCCCAGTTCGCGCTGAAACTCGAACTCGGTGGTTGCCCGCACGTTGGCGAGCAGGTCGTCGGGAACGATGACGAGGTTCGAGTAGTCGCGCCAGGTGTCGGGGTACCCGATCTTGGGGGTGAACTTCGACAGCTTCTCGAGGGCTCGGCCTCGGGTGGCCTCGGTCATCCAGTCGAGGTCGGCGATGCTGTCGCGGTACGCATCGGTCAAGTTGCTGACCAGGGCATCCATCGCGGTCTTCGCCGCAGGGCTGAAGTGACGCTCAACATAGATGCGGCCGACCGCCTCGCCCATGGCGCCCTCGACGATCGACACACCGCGCTTCCAGCGGGCGCGCAGCTCGGGCGTGCCGGTGAGGGTCTTGCCGTAGAACTCGAAGTTCGCTTCGACGACCTCTTGGGTCAGATAGGGAGCAGACGAGTGGATGAGCTGCCAGCGCAGCCAGTCCGTCCAGCTGTCGAGGCGCTCGGCCGTCAACAGCGTGCCGATCCCGGTGACGAAGCTGGGCTCGCGCACGACGACCTCGGCAAACGCTCCGGCTGGAACATCGAGGGCGGCGAGCCAGTCGGCCAACGGCGCCGTGCCTGCCAGGGTCTCGACCTCGCTCCACGGGAGCAGGTTGTACGTGGCTTGGCTGTCGCGGGTGCGCACGTTGTCCCAGTGCTGGGAAGCGATCTCGGTCTCGAGTGCGAACACGCGGGCTGCGCGCTCGGCGGGATCCGAGAGGCCGGCGAGCGAGAACATCCGCTCGAGGAAGAGCTGGTAACTCGCCCGAATCTCGGCGAAGGTGTCTTCGCGAAAGTACGACTCGTCTGGCAGGCCAATTCCACCCTGCTCAAGGAACACCAAGTAGCGCTCGGGGTTGCCCGGGTCGTTGTCGACAAATGCCTGAAGAAATCCGCTGGTTCCGAGTCGCTCGAAGCGACCCAACTCGGCGACCAGGGTTGCGATTGAGTCGATCTTCTGCACAGCATCCAAGTCGCCCGCGAGCGCGGAGAGGCCGACCTGCTCGATGCGTTCCTCATCCATGAAGCTGGAGTAGAGGTCGCCGACCTTGCGCGCCTCGGTGCCGGGTTTCGCCGACTGCGACTCCTCGATGATCTCGCGAACTGCCTTCTCGGCCGCTTCGGCGAGCTCGGCAAACGAGCCGTAGCGCGCCTTGTCGCTCGGGATCTCGGTGCGCGCGATCCACTTGCCATTCACATGCCGGAAGAGGTCGTCTTGCGGGCGGATCTCCGAGTCGAGTTCGGTGAGCTTGATGCCGGAATCCAACGATGCAGTCATGCGTCGAGCCTACGAGATCGTCGCGGCGGAGCGCGTTACCCGGGCGTTACGCCTCGGCGCTGAAGTGTGACGCATGACACCTCTCTTCGCACTCTCCATTGGTCCGCTCATCGCGGTCGCCCTCGGACTCGGAACGGTGCCGCTGCCGGGGCCTCCGCCCATCATCACAGTCCCGCCGAGAATCCAACTCTCGCTCGTGGGCGGCGGCGTGCAGGCCGGACAACACTTGCAGGTGCAGGCCTTGGTTACCGGGGTCGGCGGAATCCGCGAGCAGGGCACCGTCACCTTCTGGATCGCGGGAACCAGCACGAAGGTTGGTTCGACCTTGGACGCCACCTCCACCGCGACGGCGAACCTGGGCTTCGTGACGACGGCGCCCGCGACCGTCGACGCCAGCTTCGTGTTCACGGGCAGTTCTGTCGAGGCCGCGTCGGCGGAGGCAACATTCCGGGCGTCGCCGATTGAGGTCACACCGTTTGTCGGGGTCGATCCCGCCGTCGCAGGCTCACCTGTTGCCGTGCACTTTGCGCTCAACCTCGGACCGACCGGATACGCACCGAGCGGACACGTCGACGTCATGATCGGAATCGCGTCAGTGCGCTCGGGCTTCTGCGTGCTCGCTCCCGGCGGCAGCGGATCGGTGGTTGGGCTCTGGAAGTGCACCGCGATGGTGCCGTCGCTGCCCGCTGGCAATGTTGAGCTGCACATCGTGCTCGCCGACTCGCCGTACTACTCGGCGTCGACGTACCTGTTCATTCCCGTGGCAACTGCACCCGTCGCCGCCGCCCCGAAGCCGAGTTCAGCGAAGCCGGCGACTCCGACGGCACCCGCGATCACCGCTCCCAGCGCCGCCCCGACCACGGCAACCGGGACCGGGACCGGGACCTCAGCATCACCCGCTCCTGAACTCGTCGCAGCCGATGGCAACCATGCCACCACCCCACCTGCCACGGCTGACACGAGTTGGGTGTGGTTGGTGCTGCTCGCGGTCGCGCTCGCCGCTCTGATCGGCGCGGCGCTCCTGGTGTTGCGGCGCATGCGGCTTCACGGGTGAGAGCCTGGAGCACTATGGCTCCTCAACGCGTATTGATCATCGGCGGCAACGGCATCATCAGCGGCTCGGTGAGCCGGCTGGCGGTCGAGCGGGGCACGAACGTCACCCTGGTCAACCGCGGCACGAGCACCATGCGGCCGGCGATCGACGGCGTCGAGACGGTGATCGGCGACGCCGACGATGCGCCGTCTCTGCGGTCGGCGATCGGCGATCGCGACTTCGATGTCGTGGTGAACTTTCGCGCTTTCCACAGCGAGCAGGTCGCCGCCAACATCGAACTCTTCACCGGGCGTGCCGGGCAGTACGTCTTCATCTCTTCGGCATCCGCGTACCAGAAACCGCTAGCCCACCTGCCGATCGTGGAGTCGACGCCGCTGCGCAACCCGTTCTGGGAGTACTCCCGCAACAAGATCGCCTGCGAAGAGCTGCTGGTCGCCGCGTACCGCGAGCGCGGGTTCCCCATGACCATCGTGCGCCCGTCGCACACCTACGACTCGACCCTGATTCCGCTCGACGGCGGGTGGACGGTGCTTGACCGGATCCGACGCGGAGTGCCGATCGTGCTCCACGGCGACGGCACGTCGCTCTGGACGCTCACCCACGCGCGCGACTTCGCTCGCGCCTTCGTCGGATTGCTCGGCAACCCGCATGCGCTCGGCTCTGCCGTGCAGATCACGTCAGACGAGTCGCTCACCTGGAACGCGATCGCGGGCATGTTCGGCACAGCGCTCGGCGTCGAGCCGCGGATCGTGCACGTAGCGAGTGAGACCCTGGCGGCCGAGGTGCCGTACGGCGACGGACTACTCGGTGACAAGGCGCACAGCGTGGTGTTCGACAACTCACGGGTGAAGTCAATGGTCCCCGGATGGCAGGCCACCATTCCCTTCGCCGATGGCGCTCAAGAGATCGTCGACTGGCATCTGGCCGACCCCTCCCGGCAGAAAGTGGATGCCGCGCTCGACGCCACCTACGACAGACTGGTCGCCGCTCCCTCGCGTTAAGCCGAGTCGCCGCGCCGTTCGCGCCACTCGACCAGGAGTTGCGGAAGTCTCTCCGAGAGGAACGAGAAGAACTCCGCCATCTCTTCGACACGCACGCGCGCCGGTGAGCCGGCCGGCATCTGCAGCGCCCCGTTGCGCAGCAACGTCTCGGTGCGCAGGTACAGCTCGGGACGACTGAGCGAATAGGCGTACCAGGGGGTTTCTGACAACGCATACACGTGTTTGCGGCTACCGGGTTGCGTGGTGCTGCGCACGAAGCCGAGCAGGCTGAGGTAGCGAACGGCCCCCGATATCGCCGCGGCGCTGACACCGATCCGGCCTCCGAGCTCCGCCGCCGTCAGGCGACCGGAGTCGGTCGCGGTGAGCGTCATCAGCACGTAAGCAGGCATGCGCGGAAAGCCCTCTGCGGCCAGCTCGCTCGCGGTGCGCTCGACGAAATCGCCGACCGGATCAGCATCGGTCATGTTGACAAGTCTCTGCGACGCAGAGCCATGGCTGCGAGAGCCGTGGCCATCACGGCGATCGTGCCCAGAATGATCGTCGGCACCCAGTCGTCGGTCGGCAGTGCGGGAACGTTGGCGATCGGGCTGATCTT
>JBDUBG010000367.1:0-4817 GCA_040004215.1 Pseudolysinimonas sp.
CTGCGAATTTGCGGCCGAGGTCGACCCAGCCAAGGCCGGCGCCCGCGTTGTATGCCGGGTCGTCTTCTGCCCCCAGGATGCGGTCGAAGTACTCCCGCTCGGTGGGCAAGAAGCCGGCGCGCTTCACATTGCCCTTCCAGTTCTTGATGTCGAGGGTGCGGTGGCCGACGTTCAGGTCGCCCATGATCACGGCGAGGGGATTGTGGGCGGCGAGTTCTGGCAGGCGCGCCACCATCGCATCCAGAAACGTGTATTTCTCGACCTGCTTCGGGGTGCCGTCTTCGCCGGAGTGTACATAGACCGACGCGACCGTGACGATCGTTCCGTCGATGTCGTAATCGGCCTCGAGCCAGCGACCGGCGCTGTCGAAGTCGAGGGCGCCGAACTCGACGCGGTGGATCTCGGCGTTACGCCGACTGGCAATCGCGACCCCGGCGCGCCCCTTGGCGGTCGCGGCGTCGTGCAGCACGTTCCACTCCGGGCCGAGCAGGTCGGTGCCGTGGTCGGTCTCGGCGCGCACCTCTTGCAGGCACAGGATGTCGACCTCGCGCCCGTCGAGCCACGGGCCCATACCGTTGCGGTAGGCGGCGCGCACGCCGTTCACGTTCACCGAGGCGATGCGCAGGGGGCGGGGCATGCTGGCGATTCTACTGAGAGCCAGTGACGGTCTTGTGCGGACGCTTCCTCCGGAATAGCCTCGCAAAGCCGCGGGCGGGTGGCTCCGGTTCCGGCTCGTTGGCGGCGACCAGTTCGCGCGCGTTGGCGAGGCGCTGAGCGGCGACCCGGTGGTCGACCACGATGCCGGCATCCTCGAGTCCCGTTGCGATCCAAGATGCGGCGATCAGGATCACCTGGCAGACGAAGTTGAAGAAGATCAGCAGCCCGGCCAGCACCGCAAACGAGGCGATGAGGGGATTCTTGGTGGCACCGCCGAGAAGCGCCGAACCGAGAACCTTCAGGGCGCCGAGCCCGATGGCACCGAGCAGCGCCCCGACCCAGAGCCGTCTGCGTGGGATGTGAACCGTCGCGAGAAATCGGTACAGGGTCGCGAGAACCACCGTGTCGAGCAGAAACATCACGCCGAGGGTCACGATCCGGCTGACCACCGTCGCGACGACAGTCTTCGACGAGATGCCAACCACTCCCAGCAGAAAGCTAGTCGCACTGGTACCCGCCACCGAGAGGACAGCGGAGACGATCAGCACGATCCCGAGCCCGATCCCCAGCACGATGTCACGAACCTTCAGCAGCGCGAAGTTCGCGGCGGGCGCCGGCAACTCGAACATCGTGCGGACCGCAGCGCGGGCAGAGCCCAACCATCCGATCGCGGTGACCAGCAATCCGACCAGCGCGATCGCGCCCGTCCAGCCAAAGACGCCGGCCGAGAGCAGCACCTTCGCCTCGATGGCGCCGTGCCCGTCACCGTTGTCGATCAGGCCGGGGATCGCGTTGTTGACGGCAGTGATGATGGCATCCTGCGCTGCCTCATTGCCGCTGATCACGAGACCCGCGATCGAAAAGGCGACCCACAGCCCGGCGAACACGGCGAACAGGCCCTGGAAGGCGAGACCGCTCGCCAAGATCGGGCCACGCAACTCTGTGTAGCGGGTGACGACGCGCACCGGCTTGAGCTGCTGAACCCAGGCAACACGGGCGAGCACCCATGTCAGGAGGGGCTTCTGAGCCTTGTCCGGAGCGGTCATGTTCCCACCCTAAGGGGCCGATTCGACCGGACTAGGCTGGCCCGAGACCTCATCCCCGAGAGCCTCGAACTCCCCGGAGAGGACGGCCAGCGCATGGAGCACTCAGCCGTCGAACTGCACGGGGTCGGAGTGGGTAGCGGTGTTGCCGTCGGACCGGTAGTGCTGATGGCGGAGCCGCAGCCCGAGCCTCGTGAGCTGACGCACGCTGGCGACACGGCGGGCGAGCAGGCGGCGGTCACTGCGGCCGTGACGACGGTGGCTGCCGAGTTGCACGACCGCGCAGCCAGAGCCGAGGGCGCTGGAAAGGCACTCATTGAGGCTGCGATCCAGATGGCTCAGGATCCGATGCTGGCCGACGACGTCACCGCGCGGATCACCGCCGGCACGACCGGTGAGCGCGCGGTGTTCGAGGCGTTCCGATCGTTTCAGCAGCAGCTGATCGCCCTCGGGGGCGTCATGGCGGAGCGGGCGCCGGACCTCGGCGACGTCGCTCAGCGGATCATCGCTGCGTTGCGCGGGGAGCCCGTAGCGAGCGTTCCGGAATCTGACACCCCCTTCATCCTGGTCGCGCGCAATCTGGCGCCCGCTGACACCGCGTTGCTTGACCTGAGCAAAGTGCTGGGGCTGATCACGCGGGAGGGGGGGCCGACTAGCCACACGGCGATCCTGGCTCGAGCGAAGGGGATCCCGGCGATCGTCGGGGTCGGGCACGATGCTGCCCTTGCCGAGGGGACGCGGGTCGTGCTGGATGCGGCATCCGGAGTCGTGACGGTCGACCCGAACGACGCCCAGGTTGCAGATGCCGAGAAGCGTGTCAGCGCTGCTGCTGCCGGGGCCACAGCCCCGATCACGGACGGCGTACTCGCCGACGGCAGGAAGATCCCGCTGCTCGCCAACCTCGGTTCGCCGCGCGAGGCGGCCGCCGCGGTCGCACTCGGAGCCGAGGGGGTGGGGCTGTTCCGCACCGAGTTTCTCTTTCTCGGCGCGCCCATCGCGCCGACGGTCGCTGACCAGCAGCAGCAGTACAGCGAGTTGCTGTCGCACTTTCCTGGCAAGAAGGTCGTGGTGCGCGTGCTCGACGCCGGCGCCGACAAGCCGCTCGCCTTTCTCAACGACGCGCACGAAGAGAACCCGGCGTTGGGGGTGCGCGGACTGCGCGCGCTCCGAGAGAAGCAGCACATCCTGACCGACCAGTTGCAGGCGCTCAAGAACTCTCAAGACGAGACCGACGCCTCGGGGAATCCGGCCGAGCTCTGGGTGATGGCCCCGATGGTCGCGGATGCCAGCGAGACTCGCTTCTTCGTCGACTACGCCAAGAAGCTCGGGTTGAAGACGGTCGGGGTGATGGCCGAGGTGCCGTCGCTCGCGCTGGTCGCAGACCAGGTGCTCGAGATCGCCGACTTCGTGAGCATCGGCACCAACGACCTCACCCAGTACACGCTCGCGGCAGACCGGATGCTGGGCACGGTCGCCACGTACCAAGACCCCTGGCATCCCGCAGTGCTGCGTCTGGTGAAAATGCTCGGGGACGCGGGCGCCGCCGTGGGAAAGCCGGTCGGCATCTGCGGCGAGGCCGCGGCCGACTCGCAACTTGCCGTGGTGCTGGTCGGGCTCGGGGCGACCACCCTCTCGATGACGCCGGCCGCGCTCGCCAGCGTGCGGGCGGAGCTGGCGGGTGTGACGCTCGAGCAGGCTCGGGCAAAGGCGGCTGCGGCGCTCGCGGCAGACTCGGCTGTTGGCGCGCGGGCTGCGGCTGCAGCTGCCGCGGCTTAGGCTCCGAGGCATGGATCGCTTCACAGGCAAGGTCGCGCTCATCACTGGCGCGTCGCGCGGCATCGGTCTCGCGATCGCGTCGCGAATCGTCGCCGAGGGTGGCTCCGCGGTGCTCACTGCGCGAAAACAGGAGTCGCTGGATGACGCGGTCGCCTCCTTGGGCGAACGTGCGATCGGAGTGGCGGGCAAGGCCGACGATGCCGAGCACCGCGCCGCCGTCTACGCCCTGATCAAGGAACGCTTCGGACACCTCGACCACCTCGTGAACAACGCCGGGATCAACCCGGCATACGGCCCGCTCGCCGACGTGGGGGTCGACGTGATGCGCAAGACACTCGAGGTCAACGTGATCGCGACGCTCGAGTGGGCGCGCGACTCTCTGTCGACCGGGCTCATGGGCGCGGGTGGCTCGATCGTGAACATCTCGTCCATCGCGGGCGTCTCGGCGGCTCCCGGCATCGGGTTCTACGGCGTCTCGAAGGGCGCGCTCATCACGCTGACGCTGCAACAGGCGTCCGAGTTCGCCCCGGGCATCCGCGTCAATGCTGTGGCGCCAGCCGTGATCAAGACGGATTTCGCCAAGGCCCTCTACGAGGGCCACGAGGCAGAGGCGGCCGCGCAGTACCCGCTCGCGCGGCTGGGCGAGGTGGCCGACGTCGCTGGCCCGGTCGCGTTCTTGCTCTCGGATGACGCGGCCTGGATCACCGGCCAGACGATCGTGATCGACGGCGGAGCGTCGCTGGGGTCGATCCTCTAACTGGCGCGTCAGCGCGACAGTTCGGCGCGGCCCAGCGACATCCGGTGCACTTCGTCGGGCCCGTCGGCGAGACGCAGCGTGCGCGCCGCCGCCCACATCTCAGCGAGCGGGGTGTCGCCCGAGACGCCCGCGCCGCCGAACAGCTGGATCGCGTGGTCCAGAATCTCCTCGACCGCAGCAGGCACCGCGATCTTGATCGCCTGGATCTCGGTCATCGCCGCGCGATTGCCCACGGTATCCATCAGCCAAGCCGTCTTGAGCACCAGAAGCCGCAGCGCCTCAAGTTGGACGCGCGCATCCGCCGCCCACTCCCGCACGACGCCCTGCTCCGCCAGAGGTCGCCCGAACGCCACCCGAGTCGCCGCACGCGAACGCACCAGGTCGAGCGCGCGCTCCGCCATCCCGAGCAGTCGCATGCAGTGGTGGATGCGCCCGGGGCCGAGCCGCGCCTGCGC
This sequence comes from Pseudolysinimonas sp., assembly GCA_040004215.1. Taxonomy (GTDB): domain Bacteria; phylum Actinomycetota; class Actinomycetes; order Actinomycetales; family Microbacteriaceae; genus Lysinimonas. The sequence goes on from JBDUBG010000367.1 coordinate 4,689, forward strand.
CATCGCGAAGCCGCCGCCCTCCTCGCCGAGCAGGTTCGCGACCGGCACCCGTACCCCGTCGAACGCGATCTCGGCGTGGCCGCCGTGCTCGCGGTCGTCGTAGCCGAAGACGGTGAGCGGGCGCACGAC
>JBDUBG010000352.1:0-4814 GCA_040004215.1 Pseudolysinimonas sp.
CGATCACGTCGATCGGGTCACCGCCCGGTCCACCATCAGAGCTCCCGCCGAGAAACAGCCCGAGAATGCGCTCGCGCAGGTTGGCCAGCACGAACCCGGCTATCGCCACGAAGGCGAAGCCACCGCGCAGCAACGGCGTCGCAGGATGCAGTCGGTGCCACTCTCCGTCGGCAAGGTCGACGGGACGGCTGGCGCCAAGGTCGGCGCCGCGGTTGGTGGCGGGTTCTGCAGCCGCCTCCGCGTCGCCAGCGCCCGCGCTCGCCGGCTCGCTCACAGTCCGGCCCGGCGGCTCTCAGCCAGCTCGACAAGGCGGTCACGCAACTCTTCTGCATCTGCCATGGGCAAGCCAGGAATCGTGACGTTGCTCGCCGGCGCCGCCGTCACCAGCTTCAGTTCTGCGAGGCCGAGTGCACGAGCGAGCGGGCCACGGTTGATATCGACCAGCTGCATGCGCCCATACGGCACCGCGGCGAAACGTTGGAACATGATCCCGCGCCGCACCAGAAGGTCGTCGTCTCGCAGCCGATACCCGATCGCGCGCACCCGTCGCGGGGTGAACGCGGCGACGATGATCACGATCACCAGCACCACAGCGGGAATCACGAGCAGCCAGAGCCACTGGGTCAGCCAGAACGGCACCGTGAACGCGGCAGTCGCGACCAGTCCCGAGATGATGCCGCCGACGAGATCGACCCACACGTAGCGCGGCGACACGCGGCGCCAGTCACCCGGCACCGGATCAAGTCCACCTCGCGGCGTTCGCAACGGCGATGTGGGTGCTGCGGTCTGCTCGGTCACAGCGACCACGCTACCCGCGCCATCTGTGGCTGCAGCACCCGATGTCGGCAGACCATGAGCACCGCTCACAGGTGAACGCGCTCCGGGCCACGATCAGAATGATCATCATCGTCGTCCTGCGGCGGCACCCGGCAGAGAAACTCCGCCACCAGGCCGCCCACCAGCAGCAGCACCGATCCGCCGAGCGCGGCGAGCACCCGCAACAAGGTATCGCCCGTCGTGGTGCCTGAGTGGATCAGCAGCTCGAACGCGAGTCCGATGCCGAAGCCCGAGAGCAGGGCGCCGGCCAGGCTGGACGCCTTGCCGAGCACGACCACCCGGGTCGCGTAGAACGCGTCGACCGGATGCCGCAGCGGCCCGTGCGTCGCCCGGTACACCGGCACGGCGAGCACCACCACGACAATGCCGATCAGGGCGAGGGTGGCCCCGAAGCTGAACTCCGGCCGGAACTTCGGCAGGCTGGCGGCCGCGAGCGCGATCTGCAGCAAGAAGCCCACGACGGTTCCGATGACGACCATCAGGACCATGGTGCCGAGTCCGGTGCGGGTCACCGAGCGGCTCCGGCGGCCGGGTCGCCCAGGCCAGCCACCAGGTCCGCGACCCTGCCGTGACCCGGAAGCACGGCATCCGGATCGACAGCGAGCCACGGCGTGAGCACGAAATCGCGCTCGAAGGCCCGAGGATGCGGCAGCGTCAGCCGGTCGGAGGTGCTGACCAGTCCGGCAAAATCTACGATGTCGAGGTCGAGCGTGCGATCGCCCCACCGTTCCGCCCGGACGCGGCCGTGCGCGTGCTCGATCCCGGTCAGCACGTCGAGCAGTGCGACCGGGGTCAACGTCGTGTTCACGAGCGCGACCGCGTTGAGGTAGGCGGGCGCATCATGGTCGACGCCATCGGTGCGCACCGCCGCCGTCTCGATGACCGGCGAGATCGCCGTGAGCTCGATGCCGTCGGTGTTGGCGAGCTCGCGGGTTGCAGCAAGCAGTGTGGCCTGCCGGTCACCGAGATTGGCGCCCAGCGCGATGACGGCATGCGCTTCAATCAGCCGTTTGGTAACACTCACGACGCGCGTCCGCGGGTGATCGCGACGCTCACGTCAGCGAACGGAACGGCGATCGGGGCGCTCGGCTTGTGCACCGTGACCTCGACCAGCTGCGTGAGCGGGTACTCCAACACCAGCGCCGCAATCCGTTCGGCAACGGTCTCGATGAGGTCAACGGGGTCGCTCTCGACGGCATCCACGATGCGTTGCGCCAACTCGCCGTAGTCGATCGTGGCGGCCAACGCGTCACTGGCACCGGCTTCACGCAGCGACAGGTGCACGATCACGTCGATCACAAACAGCTGCCCATTGGCCCGTTCGTGCTCGAGCACGCCATGAAAGCCCGAAGCGCGCAGTCCGGTCAGCGTGATGCGGTCGGCGAAGTTCATCGTGTTGCTCCCTCGTTCCAGTGCTGCCAGACCTCAAGCGCGAGACGGGTGGATGCCACATCATGCACTCGCACAGCCCAGACCCCCGCACGCGCGGCAAGTGCGCTGATCACCGCGGTGGGCGCGTCCCGCTGCTCGAAGGCTGCGCCCTCCGGCAGCAACTCCGCGAGGAACCGCTTGCGCGACGCCCCGATCAACAGCCCGTGCCCCAGCGACCCGAGCTGCTCGAGATGGCCGAGCAGCTGCCAGTTGTGTTTCGCGTTCTTGGCGAACCCGAGTCCTGGGTCCAGCACGATCTGCTCCGGGCGAACTCCCTCGACGATCAGGCTGGCGATGCGGTGCTTCAACTCGCGGCGCACGTCGGTCACCACGTTGTGGTACTCCGGCACCGCGTCGGCGCCGCCTTCGCGCCAGTGCATGACCACGTAGTGCACTCCGGTCTCGGCGATCACCCTGGCCATGCCGTTGTCGCCGAGACCCCCGGTGACGTCGTTCACCAGTTGGGCGCCGGCTTCGATCGCCGCGAGCGCGATCTCGGCGTGACGGGTGTCGATGCTGACCGCGATTCCGCGGGAAACAAGCTCATGCACCACGGGAACCACGCGCGCACGTTCGGTCGTCACATCGACCGCGGCAGCGCCGGGTCGAGTGGATTCGCCGCCGACGTCGACCATGCTCGCACCTTGCTCGATCATCGCCTCGGCGTGCGCGATCGCCGCGTCAACCGACTCGTAGCGACCGCCGTCACTGAACGAATCTGGAGTGATATTCAGCACTCCCATGATCTGCGGCAGAGGGATCGATCGCGTCGTGCTCATACCGACCCCCCAGCGACTGACGCACCGATCAGGGCCATTGCCTCGGCCCGAGCCACCGGATCGCTCAGCTCGCCACGACTCGCGACCGTGACGGTCGTGCTCTGCGCCTGGCGGGAGCCGCGCGCGGTCACGCAACTGTGCCGCGCGTCGAGAACGACGAGCACACCGCGGGGGGTGAGGCCAGCATCCAGTGCATCGGCGATCTGCTCGCCCAGTCGCTCCTGCAGTTGTGGGCGGCCACTGAGAATCTCGATCACCTGTGGCAAACGCCCCAGTCCGACGATGCGATCGCCCGGCAGGTATGCCACGTGAGCCATGCCGGTGAACGGCAGCAGGTGGTGCTCGCAGACCGAGCGGAAGGCGATGTCGCGGAGCAGCACGAGTTCGCCCAGTTGCCCCGGCTCTGCCACGAACTCGGGGGCGTCGCGCAGCGGCTCGAGCGGGTCACGGTCGAGCCCGGCAAAGAACTCGGCGTATGCCTCTGCGACCCGCCGAGGGGTCGCCGCCAACCCAGGGCGGGCCGTGTCCTCACCAATGGCGGCGAGGAGTTCGGCCACGGCCGCTTCGATGCGTCCGGAGTCGATCACGGCCCCTCCTAAGCGGTCGCGATACCGGGCGATTTGCGCGGGCGCGGAGCGCGCTTCGGGCGAGACGGAGTCGAGTCGACCCCGCCGTCCACAACGTCCGAGTCGACCGGCGCCTTGGCGGCGATGTCGATCGGCGGCACATTGCTGATCGGCCGGCGATCACTCGACAGCCACTGCGGTCGCTCGGGCAACAGCTTCACTCCGGCGAAGATCTCGGCCAACTGGTTGTGGTCGAGGGTCTCTTTCTCGATGAGCTCCTTGGCGAGTTTGTCGAGGATGTCGCGGTTCTCGTTGAGCACCTGCCAGGCCTCGTCGTGCGCCTGCTCGATCATCTGGCGCACCTCGAGGTCGATCTTCTCGGCGATCTCTTCTGAGTAGTCGCGCTGGTGACCCATGTCGCGCCCGAGGAAGACCTCGCCGCTCGATTGACCCAGCTTGACCGATCCGATTGCCGCGCTCATCCCGTATTCGGTGACCATCTTGCGAGCGATGCTCGTCGCCTTCTCGATGTCGTTGGACGCGCCGGTGGTCGGGTCGTGGAACACCAACTCTTCGGCGACGCGGCCGCCCATCGCGTATGCCAGCTGATCGAGCAGTTCGTTGCGCGTCACTGAATATTTGTCTTCGAGCGGCAGCACCATCGTGTAACCCAGCGCGCGACCGCGCGGCAGGATCGTCACCTTGGTGACCGGGTCAGTGTGCCGCATCGAGGCCGCCGCGAGCGCGTGGCCGCCCTCGTGGTACGCGGTGATGAGCTTCTCTTTGTCGTTCATCAGGCGGGTGCGGCGCTGCGGGCCGGCGATCACGCGATCAACTGCCTCGTCGAGGGCGCGGTTGTCGATCAGCTGCGCATTGCTGCGCGCGGTCAGGAGCGCTCCCTCGTTCAACACGTTGGCCAGGTCGGCCCCGGTGAAGCCCGGCGTCTTGCGCGCCAGAACCTCGAGGTCGACGCCCTTGGCCATCGGCTTGCCCTTCGAGTGCACCTCGAGGATTTTCTGGCGACCCTTGAGGTCGGGCGCGTCGACGCCGATCTGGCGGTCGAAGCGACCGGGACGCAGCAACGCGGGGTCGAGGATGTCTGGCCGGTTGGTCGCGGCGATCAGGATGACGTTGGTCTTGACATCAAAGCCGTCCATCTCGACGAGCAGCTGGTTCAGGGTCTGCTCGCGCTCGTCGTGCC
>JBDUBG010000174.1:0-4804 GCA_040004215.1 Pseudolysinimonas sp.
CAACCAGATCCGGTCGGATGAGTTGATCACCGGCAGAGTCAGGCTCAGTCGCTCCGGGGGCGGCTTGGGCGAGTCGGTCTCGGCGACGACGACTCGTTCCGTTTCGTGCACGGCCGCGTGGTCAGGAAACAGCGAGGCGATGTGTCCGTCGGGACCGACGCCCAGAAAGGTGATGTCGAAGCGCGGGTAGCGGGCACCGTCGATCGCGGCATCCAGCAGTTCTTGCTCGTAGTAGCGTGCCGCCTGTTCGATGTCGGGCTGGTCGCCGGGTGCGGGCAGTGACTTGATCTGCGCGGCATCCAGCTTCAGGTGATCGAGCAGCGCAGCCCGAGACTGGGTGTCGTTGCGGTCCGGGTCACCCGCTGGCAGGTAGCGCTCGTCGCCCCACCAGAAGGTGATTCTGCTCCAGTCCACGCTGTCGCGGGCTGCGGAGTCGTTGATCGCAGCCAGCACGGCCGCACCCATCGTGCCGCCGGTCAAGCACACATTCGCTTCGCCGAGGTCGTCGAGCACGTCGACAATCTTGGTGATGAAACGCGCGGCAACACTGCCGGCGAGCGTCTGCTTGTCTGGATGCACCAGCACCCGTCGTTCGTTGCTCACGACGTCACCTTTCTGGATGTGGCCTTCGACCGACGCGGAGCAGGTTCGGCCAGCTGGGGAACCCCCCGCTGAACTACCTCGCCGAACAGATCATCAGGATCGAGTCGACGCAACTCTTCGGCAAGACAGTCGCGCAGGTTGCGGCGCGGCAGCGAAATGTCGTGCGTCGGCTGATTCGGCTGCACGAGCGTCGCGACGGCCGGGGTCACTCGCTCAAGGTCTATGAAGCCAGAGGCGCGTTCAAGTCGCACCCCATGGATGCCGCTTGACCCGTGCACCGGGCTGGTGATCTCCATCGTTACCTTGACCTGCAGGGCCAACTGCAACCAGGCGGCGAGGAGTTCGGTAGACGGAGAGTCAGATGACCCGCTCACTGTCACGGCGGTCACCGACTCGAAGGGTGGTTGGTCAAGCACTGCCGCGAGCTGGGCACGCCACAGGGTGAGGCGAGTCCAGGCGAAGTCGGTGTCGCCCGGCGCGTAGTGTGCGCCCAGGTGCTTGAGAGCTTGAACCGGATTCGGGGCTGCAGCGGCATCCGTGATTCGCCGCTGGCCGATCTTGCCCAGTGGCGACGTACTCGGCTCTGACGGGCCGTGGCTGGGCCACCAGACCACGACGGGAGCATCGGGGAGGAGCAGGCTCGTGACCAGCCCTTCCTCGTCTGAGGCGGTCGGACCGTAGGCGCGAAGCACGATCACCTCGCTCGCTCCGGCGTCGCCTCCGACCCGAATCTGGGCATCGAGCCGCGGATCTTCTTCCGCCTGGGAGTCGGGGTTCTTCGAGAGCACGATGACACGCATCGGATGCTCACGTGAGGCGTCATTTGCGGCCTCGATTGCCTCTTCCTCTTCGCCGAGGGGAGTCGCGATCACCAGGGTCAGGACGCGCCCCAAGGCAACAGCGCCGCCCTCTTCGCGGATCTTGACGAGCGCCTTGGACACCATGCTGGTGGTGGTATCTGGCAGATCGACGATCATGGGCGTCTCCAAACTCGGCCGTCACGCTCGAGCATCTCATCGGCAGACTTCGGACCCCAGGTGCCCGGCCGGTATTGCTCCGGCTGCCCGAGCGTTGCCCAGTACTCCTCGATCGGGTCGAGAATCTTCCAACTGAGCTCGACTTCTTGGTGCCGGGGGAACAGCGGCGGGTCTCCCAACAGCACGTCAAGAATCAGGCGCTCATAGGCTTCAGGACTTGCCTCGGTGAAGGCATGACCGTAGCCGAAGTCCATGGTGACATCGCGCACCTGCATGCTCGCACCTGGCACCTTGGAACCGAACCGGATCGTGACACCTTCGTCAGGCTGCACACGAACGACGAGGGCATTCTGGCCGAGCGCGGAGGTCTGGCTCGCGGCAAACAGATACTGAGGCGCTCGCTTGAAGACGACCGCGATCTCGGTCACCCGCCGACCCAGGCGCTTGCCAGCGCGCAGGTAGAACGGCACGCCTGCCCACCGCCGAGTGTTGATCTCGAGCTTGAGAGCCGCGTAGGTCTCGGTGGTCGAGGTCGGGCTCATTCCGTCTTCCTGAAGGAAGCCGAGTACCTTCTCGCCCCCTTGCCAGCCCGCCGAGTACTGACCGCGTGCCGTCGCTTCGCCGAGATCCGTGGGCAGGTGCACGGCAGACAGCACCTTCTCTTTCTCGGCGCGTAAGTCAGCAGCATCGAACGAAACCGGTTCTTCCATCGCCGTCAAGGCCAACAACTGAAGAAGGTGGTTCTGAATGACGTCGCGCGCGGCACCGATGCCGTCGTAATAGCCTGCCCGACCGCCAACTCCGATGTCTTCGGCCATGGTGATCTGCACGTGATCGACGTAGTTGGCGTTCCAGATCGGTTCGTAGAGCTGGTTGGCGAAGCGCAGCGCCAGGATGTTCTGAACGGTTTCTTTGCCGAGATAGTGATCGATCCGGAACACCGCGTCCGGCGGGAACACCGACTCGACGACATCGTTCAACTCACGGGCAGTCTTCAAGTCAGAGCCGAAGGGCTTCTCGATGACGACCCTGCGCCACTGACCTGGCTTCGGGTCGGCGAGCCCCGAGCGCTTGAGTTGCTCGGTGACCAGCGGAAACGACTTGGGTGGGATCGACAGGTAGAAGGCGTGGTTGCCCATGGTGCCCCGCACCTCGTCGAGGCCGTGCAACGTCTCTTTCAGCCGGTCGAACGCGTCGTCGTCGTCGAACTCACCCTGAACGAAGCGGATTCCCTCTTTGAGCTGGTTCCACACCTCGTCGTCGAAGGGAGTGCGGGCGTAGGCCTTCACTGCGTCGTAGACGACCTTCTCGAAGTCCTGATCTACCCAGTCACGCCGCGCGAAGCCGACGAGCGCAAAGCCGGGCGGCAGTAGCCCCCGATTCGCGAGGTCGTAGATGGCCGGCATGAGCTTCTTGCGCGACAGGTCACCGGTGACACCGAAGATAACGATGGCGCTGGGACCGGCGATCCGGTTGAGCCGTCGGTCAGAGGGCGACCGCAGCGGATTGAAGTCCTTGCTGATCTTGACGGGCATGGTTCTCCTGGATCGGCTCGGGTCCGTGACGGCTGCGCGACTAGCCGACGGCGGCAGTGATGGCCGCGGCGCCGGCTGCGACGTCGCGCAGGGTGAGCGTCAGCACCGGTCGACCGTGGTCGGCAAGCACGCTCGCGTCACCAGCAGCTTGCGCCTGGATGAATTGCCCGAAGGTGAAGGCACGGTCGGGGATCGCGAGATCGCCCGCCGCGTCGTAGATCGCCGTGATCTGCAGGAAGACACCGATCGCGGGTCCGCCCTTGTGGAACTGACCGGTGGAGTGCAAGTAGCGCGGTCCCCACCCGAAGGTCACCGGTCGCTTCGCTGCCGCTGCGACGACATCGCGCAGCGCGGCGAACTCGGGGTGATGTACCCGATCGACATAGGCCTGCAGCGACACGTAGCCCACTGGGCTCAGCTCGCCGAGCAGCGCGGAGATCGCTCCGGCCAGAGTGTGCTCACCGATCGTGAGGCCCCCCGAGACCCGCACCTCAATGCCCTCGTCGGTGACGAACAGCGGTTCGACGGCAGCCGGACGGTTATCAAGCAGTGCGCGCGATGCGATCTTGGCCGACTCGACATCCGGCTGGTCAAAGGGATTGATTCCCAGCAACCGCCCGGCAACGGCGATCGCGTATTCCCAGACCAGCATCTGACCACCGAGGCTGCCCGAGATCTCGATCTCGCCATCCCGAACGTCGCGCGTCTCGTCTTCGTCGGCGACGAGGCGCACGATCTGCAGATCTGACAGGTGCTCGCCGAGCTCGGGGGAGTGGGTGTCGAGCACGACCGGGAGGATCCCTGTGCCGAGCTTGCCCGTGGACTCGGCAACCAACTGCTCTGCCCAGTCGGCGAAGCCCAGAATGTAGGTGCCGTCCGAGACGATTCCCAGCTTGTCTTTGAGCGGCATGGTGCCAGCGATCGCCGCCCCGAGAATCAGTCCCGGGTTGTCTGGCTTGTCAAAGACCAGAGCAAAGGTCTCAGCCTGCGCCTCATCCAGCAGATTCTGGATGTCAACTCCGGCTAATCCACTCGGCACCAGCCCGAATGCGGTGAGCGCCGAGTAGCGACCGCCCACGTTCGGATCCGCGTTGAACACCTGGTAACCATCGGCGCGCGCCGACACATCCAATGGTGACCCGGGATCTGTCACGACCACGATGCGTTCGGTCGGGTCGATTCCTGCATCGCGGAAGTACTTCTCGTACACCCGCTTCTGGCTGTCGGTCTCGAGAGTCGAACCCGACTTTGACGAGATGACCACTGCCGTTTCGGGGAGCCGGTCGTTCAGAGCGGACTTCACCTGACCGGGGTCAGTCGAGTCGAGCACGGTCAACGCAACTCCGTAGGTGCGTGTGATGACCTCCGGGGCGAGCGAAGATCCGCCCATGCCACCCAGCACGAAGTGGGTGACTCCTGCGGCGAGAAGTGTGTCGCGCAAGGCGAGGATCGGCGCGACCAGCTCCTGCGAAATCGCGACGGCCTCCACCCAGCCGAGACGCTTCTCGGACTCGGCTTCGGCATCCGTGCCCCAGAGCGAGGGGTCTTGGGTGGTGATCCCACTTGCGACACCGTCGGCAACGAGCTGAGGGACAAGCCGAGCGACAGCCTCACCAGCTGCACCGGTGGCGTGCACCCGAAGGGTCACTTGGCAGCCTCCAGCGCCGCGGTCACGGTATCGAGCAGCTC
>JBDUBG010000033.1:0-16274 GCA_040004215.1 Pseudolysinimonas sp.
AGGCGGGTGCCGATGATCTTGCGCATTCCGGTGATCGGGATGCGCTGGTCGCCGGGAGCGGGTGCCGCGGGTGCGGGTGCCGATGCTGGCGACACTGCGGGGGATGCCGAGGCATCCTGTGCGGCGATCGCGGCGTCCACATCGCGCCGCACGACCAGCGACCCGGGGCCGGAACCGGTCAGTTGCGTGGCGTCGATCCCGTGGTCGAGCGCGCGGCGACGCACCAACGGCGAGACAACCGGGGAGCGGCGGTCGGGTGTCGCCTGTTGGCGGGATCCGAATCGTCCGCCGGCGGGTCGCGCCAATCGGAGGGTGGATTCCTTGGTGCCGTAGCCGACGAGAACGGCGCCGGACCCGGCATCCATCCCCTCGGAGCGCAGCGCGGTGCCGGGCACGATGTCGGCGGGCGCATCGGTCGGTTCATCGACGGAAGCCTCGACGACCGTGATGAGCACACCACCCTTGTGCACCGTTTCGCCCGCAGCTGCGTGCAGCTTCTCGACCCGTCCGCCGTAGGGCGAGGGCAGCTCGACGGTCGACTTCGCCGACTCGACCTCGACCACCGGCTGATCGATGGCGATGATGTCGCCGGGCTGCACGAGCCAGGTCACGATCGCGGCCTCGGTCAGCCCTTCGCCGAGGTCGGGCAGCAGAAACTCGCGCGCCACGGTCACCACTCCCAGCTGTCGAGCGCCGCCAGCACGCGCTCGGGCGAGGGCAGGTGATATTCCTCGAGCTTGGGCGACGGGAAGGGGATGTCGAAGCCGGTGATGCGCAGAATGGGCGCGGCCAGGTGGAAGAACTGCCGCTCGGTGACGCGCGCCGCGACCTCGGCGCCGTAGCCGCCGAACTGCGAGGCCTCGTGGATGATCGCGGCCCGCGAGGTCTTGCGCACCGACGCCCCGACGGTTTCGTCGTCGAACGGCGACAGGCTGCGCAGGTCGATGACCTCGATGTCGAGCCCCTCAACCGAGCCCAGCTCGGCCGCCTGCAGAGCCGTCTTGACTGTCGGCCCATAGGCCATCAGCGTGACGTCGGTGCCTTGGCGCAGCACCTGCGCGCGGTTCATCGGCGCGGTCCGAACCGGCAGCGTGATCGCATCCTTCGCCCAGTAGCGGCTCTTCGGCTCGAGAAAGATGACCGGGTCGTCGCTGGCGATCGCCTCGCGCAGCATCGAGTACGCGTCCGCCGGATTCGACGGCGTGACGACCGTGAGCCCCGGGGTGTGCGTCCAGTACGCCTCCGACGAGTCGGAGTGGTGCTCGACGCCGCCGATCCCTCCCGCGTAGGGAATCCGGATGACGATGGGCAGTTGAATGCGTCCCTTGGTGCGATTGCGCATCTTGGCCAGGTGCGAGGTGATCTGCTCGAACGCGGGATAGCTGAACGCGTCGAACTGCATCTCGACCACCGGGCGCATGCCATACATCGCCATGCCGATTGCGGTGCCGACGATGCCGGCTTCGGCCAGCGGAGAGTCCCAGATCCGTGACTCACCGAACTCGCGCGACAGGCCGTCTGTCACCCGGAACACGCCGCCGAGCGGGCCGACGTCTTCGCCGAAGATCACGACGCTCGAGTCAGCGGTCATCGCGTCGCGAAGGGCGGCCGTCAGGGCGCCAGCCATCGTGAGCTGGGCGGCGGCAGTTGCCGGGGCCGCGGTCGGTGCGGGCTCGGTGCGGTGCTCGGTCATGGTCATGAGTCGCTGCCTCCTGAGGGGATCGTCGCGGCCAGCTCGTCGGCGAGAAATGCGCGCTGCTCGAGCAGCGCGGCTCGCGGGGTCGCGTAGACGTGATCGAACAGCTCGAGTGGATCGAGCACGGGTTCTTCATTCATCGCGTCTCGGGTCGACTGGGCGAGGGCTTCGGACTCGGCACGGATGTCGTCGTTGACACGCTCGGTCAGCACCCCGCTCGCGGTCAGGTGCTTCGCGAGCCGGTCGATCGGGTCGTGCTCGTGCCACGACTGGGTCTCGGATGCCGAGCGGTAGCGGGTGGGATCGTCGGAGTTGGTGTGCGACTCCATCCGATATGTGAGGCCCTCGATCATGGTCGGCCCGCCTCCGGTGCGCGCCCGCTCGATCGCGGCTGAGATGACCGCGTACATCGCTGCGGCGTCGTTGCCGTCGACGTAGTAGCCCGGCATCCCGTAGCCGATCGCCTTGTCGCTCAGCACCCGCGCGTGCGACTGCTTCGCGATCGGCACGCTGATCGCGTACTGGTTGTTTTGGATGACGAACACGACCGGCGCCTGCCACACGCCGGCGAAGTTGAAGGCCTCGTGTGCGTCACCTTCGCTGGTTGCACCGTCGCCGAGAAAAGCCAGGGCGACGGTTGCATCGCCCTTCAACTTGGCGGCCGTGGCGAGCCCGACGGCGTGCAGCGCCTGCGTGGCCAGCGGAGTGGATTGCGGGGCGATGCGGTGGGCGTGCGGATCGAGGCCGCCGTGCCAGTCGCCGCGAAAGAACGACAGGATCTCGGCGGGACTGACTCCGCGTGTCAGCAAGGCGATGGTGTCGCGGTAGGTCGGGAACAGCCAGTCGACCGTGTCGAGTGCGGCGACGGCGGCGATCTCGCAGGCCTCCTGCCCGAGCGCGGAGGGGTAGGTTGCGAGGCGCCCCTGCCGAGTGAGCGCGGTCACCTGCGCCTCGAAGCGGCGGGCAACGACCATCCGTCGATACAGCGAGAGCAGCGTCTCGGGATCGGGCAGCTCGAACCCGGCAGTGCGCTTTCCGCGCACCAGAGCACCCTTCTCGTCGATCAGACGGATCGGGAGTTCGGTGGGTCGGACCACGTCCTGGCGGCCCGGCACTGCGTCGCTCATCTTGCAATGGTGGAGCCCACCAGCCCGGATACAGAGGCCGCTGCCGAGACTGTGTACAGACGGCGCTCAGAGCAGAAATTGAGCGCCAGCTGTCACATTGCTGGGCCGAAAACGTGCCAATCGTCCTGTCGTGTTCCGGGCGCTGAGCCGTCTCGGGCATCCAGAACGACGTGCGAGCGCGTGGAGACCACCCCCGGCATCCCGTGGATCTGCCGCATGATGACCTCGCTGAGGTGCTCCTGGTCTGGCGCGCTCACCGTCACGACAAAATCGATGTCGCCGCTGACTGCCAGCACCGATTCGACGAAGGGGAGCTCGGACAGCGCCGCCGCCAGCTCGGGCCACAGCACGTTCTCTACCTTGATGATCACGATCGCGACCACGTTGAGGCCGATCGATTTGCGGTCAACCTGCGCGCCGAATCCTGTCAGGACGCCGTCGGCGATGAGCTTCTGAACGCGGTTGTGCGCGGCAGTGCGCGAGATGTGCACCCGCTCGGCGATGGTGCGAATCGAGAGGCGGGAGTCGACGGCGAGCTCCGCGATGATCGCGCGGTCCGTGCGGTCGATCGCCATGGGGTCATGGTAGCCGCGGCGGGCTGTCACATCCCCGCATGGTCGAATGCGAGAGTGGGAAGGTCCACAACGTGAGCTCCCCCGTCAGCAACAATGACGGCTCCCGTGATGTACGACGACTCGTCCGAGCCGAGGAAGCGCACGACCGATGCGATCTCACGGGGAGCGGCCGCGCGACCCAGGGGAACATCGGCGGTGACCCTCGCATACGCTTCGTCACGACCTTCGAAACCGGCGCTCGCTGTGAACTCATCCATCTCTTGATCGGCCATCGGTGTTTGCACCCACCCCGGGCAGATGGCGTTCACGCGAACGCCGTGCCGGCCGTAGTCGCGAGCGAGAGAACGGGTCAGGCCGATCAGCGCGTGCTTGCCCACCGTGTAGCCGGCGACGCTCGGCCCGGCGAAAAGGCCCGCGAGAGACGAGATCACGACGACCTGACCGCGGGCCGCGATGAGCGATGGCAACGCTTCTCGCACCATCACGAACGCGGTGGTGAGATTGGATTGCAGGCTTTGCGCCCAGTCTTCGTCGCTCGTCTCGCCGACGGCCGCAAAGCCGTGCCCGCCGGCGTTGGCGACGACGACGTCGATGCCCCCGAACTCGGCGACGATCGTGCTGACGGCTTCGCTCGCCTGCGCATGATCGCTCACGTCGGCGACAACGACGAGAGCTCCCAGCTCGGCGGCGACCGCATCCAGAGGCTCTCGCCGTCGACCGATGATCGCGACGCGCGCGCCTTCCGCGGAGTAGCGCTGTGCGATGGCGGCCCCGATGCCGGTGCCGCCGCCCGTGATCACGACCACCTTGCCCTCGACCGACGATCCTGCAGCACTCATGTTAGATTCCTCCATTTTGGTCCTTCATGGGTGGTCGTTTACTAGGCCGGAAACGAGGATCTGGCCAGGTAGCCGAAGTCAGAAACGAGGGCATGCGCGTTGATCGACTTCGATCGCGGCGAGACGAGATAGAGCACATGACGGGCTACATCGTCTGCCGACTGCACGGGGTAGCCAGCGCCGGCGAAGCCTTCGACGCCGATGCCCAGATCGGCTCGCGACATCGCGGTGTCGACGATCGACGGGCAGACGCAGTTGACCCGGATGCCATCCGGTGCCAGGTCGACCGAGAGGGCCTTTGCTAACTGCACCACAGCCCCTTTGGACGCGCAGTACGGGACCATTCCGGGTGCCGTCACGAATGCGGAGTCGCTGGCGATGAAGACGACACTTGGATCGGCCGCTCGCCGCAAGTGAGGCAATGCTGCCCGCGTGAGCAGGAACTGACCGGTGACGTTGACTGCCATCACCGCATTCCAATCGGCCAGGGTGATATCGAGAAGGTCGGAGCCGAAAGGCCCCGAAGTTCCTGCGCACCCCACGACGACGTCAATGCTTCCGTTCTGAGCCGCGAAAGCGTCAACCGCGTCGGCGATCGCGTGCTCGTCGGTGACATCCGCCTGAAAGACCGACACCTCGCTGCCCGCAGCGAGGAGTTCGCCACGGAGCATCTCGAGGCCCTCGAGGTTGCGATCGATCAGCCCAACCCTGGCTCCCTCGTCCGCGAGCGCGCGTGCGCATGCTCGGCCGATCCCCGAGCCCGCCCCGGTGATCAGCGCTGCCTTGTCGCTGAGCCCCAAATCCATCGATCTCACACTCCCGGTGTCAACGCTCCAGACGTTGATTCTGCTCTGCCTGGAACCAGGCGCCTAGCCCGTTGGTGCAGCTCAGTTGACGTGGAGTGCATGGATGCATCCCTCACGGAACGACAACGAGACCTCGCTGCCGGACAAGACGTGCGGGTACGGTTCGACAAATACTGAAGTCAGCAATCGGAGGATCCCTATGGCCGCTCATACCCATACCGTGCGGGCTTCGCAGAACGGCGCCGTCTCTCACCCGCTTGATCCGCTGACGGCCGCTGAGATCGAGCGGGGGCGGCAGATTCTCGAGGACGCCGGTGTTGTTTCAGACTCCACCAGGTTTCCGTCGGTCCTTCCGGTTGAACCGAATAAGGCGTCGGTGGTGTCCTTCACGAGCGGTGGCCCGATCGAACGCCGACTTCTGTTCGTGTTGCTCGAGCCGACGACGGGAGCTTCGGCGGAGGCGGTGGTCTCCGTCACCTCGGGCGCGGTGATCTCGCACACGCCGTTGGCAACATCTGAGCATCCGTACGGGCAGCCGCAGTATTTGTTCGAGGAATACGAGTTGGCGGAACGGATCGCCAAAGCCGATCCCGGCTGGCAGAGTGCCATGCGCAGACGCGGCCTCGAAGACCGCATTGAGCACGCCTTCTGTGCTCCCTTGGCGCCCGGGTTCTTCAACCGCGATGACGAGGTTGGTCGGCGGGTGATCCGCTCCCTCACCTTCTTGCGGGCGGACGCAGACGACAGCCCCTGGTCTCATCCGGTTGAGGGGCTCATCGTGCACATCGACCTGACGCGTCAAGCCGTGATGAGGATCGAGGATGACGGCGACGTTCCCGTGCCTGACCTCGACGGCAACTACACGGCCGCCACGATCGGGTCCGCCCGCACCAGCCTGAAGAAGATCGAGATCACCCAGCCCGACGGCCCGAGTTTTCAGGTCGAAGGTTCGGCGGTGACGTGGCAGAACTGGGCATTCCGGGTGGGATTCAATGCCCGAGAAGGGCTCGTTCTCAACCAGGTGACATTCCGAGACGGCGACGAAGACCGGTCGGTGCTCTATCGAGCCTCCGTCCCCGAGATGGTGGTGCCATACGGCGACACCTCGTCCACGCGATTCTGGATCAGCTACTTTGACGCCGGCGAATATCTGCTGGGCAAGAACGCCAACAGCCTCGCGCTCGGCTGTGATTGCCTCGGCGTCATCCACTACTTCGACGGCGTTGTCGCGGATGACCGGGGGCACCCGGTGAAGATTCCGCAGGTCATCTGCATGCACGAAGAGGACTACGGGGTGCTGTGGAAGCACACCGATCTGAACGGAAGTGCTGAGGTGCGTCGCTCGCGCCGTCTGGTCGTTTCGTACTTTTCGACGATCGGCAACTACGACTACGGCTTCTTCTGGTATTTCTACCTGGACGGCACGATTCAGGTCGAGGCGAAGGCCACCGGGATCGTGTTCGCCGGAGCTGCCGAACCGCGCAGTGCGAACCCGCATGCGCCCGAGATCGCTCCTGGGCTGTTCGCTCCCGTTCATCAGCATCTGTTTTGCGCGCGTTTGGATGTCGCCATTGACGGGATGCAGAACTCACTGAACGAGGTGGATGTCGTCCCGATTCCGACCGGCGAGAACAACCCATACGGCAACGCTTTCACCTGGAGTTCGACCCCCCTGGCTCACGAGGTCGATGCCGCTCGAGTCGCCGACACCGCTGTCGCTCGACGGTGGGAGGTCGTCAGTTCGACCCGCCGCAACGCCGTCGGACGCTCCACTGCCTACCAGCTCATCCCACAACCGGGGCCGACCCTGATGGCGCAGCCGGAGTCGACCGTCTTCGGGCGAGCCACTTTTGCTACCAAGCATCTCTGGGCTACTCCATTCGATGCCGCCGAACGGTTTCCGGCCGGCGACTACCCGAATGGACACGCCGGGGGCGGCGGCCTCCCCACCTGGACGGAAGGCAACCGCAACCTCGAAAACACCGACCTCGTGCTCTGGCACGTCTTCGGCCCCACCCACGTTCCTCGCTCCGAAGACTGGCCGATCATGCCAGTCGACTATTCCGGATTCCTGTTCAAGCCCAACGGCTTCCTCGACCGCAACCCCGCCCTGGATCTGCCAGACGGCTTCGACCCCGCATGCACCTGTGGCCCATCCGACCACTGTGATCACCCCCATTCAGCGAACGAGGAGCATCATGACCACCACTGAACTGTCGACCCCGTCTGACACCACGACCTGGTTGCCGCTGGAAGACCTCGCCCCAGGCTTTGACGCCAACAAAGCGCCCCTCAGCTCTGACCTGGCTGGTCGGGAAGTGACCGTGGTCGACGAGCGTGGAACTCGCGTGACGCATCGTTTTGGCGAGTCGACCGTGAGTTGGGACTACCACCCGGGCGCGGGCGACCCCGTTGCCGAGTCGTCAGGAGAGGATGCCTGTGAGGTCGTCCGAGTAGACGACGGTTTGTACTACGCGCAGTTCCATCACAGCGCCCAGCCGAATGAGGCGGTGACGCTCATCCTCGATGTGACGAACGGTCGTGCGCTAACCGTTGTCCAAACGATTCGCGAGCGCACCAAGGTCAACACGGCTGTCGGACAGACCTTCACCCCTGGCCTGATCGAGGGAATGACGGCTGGCGGCGTCGCCCCCGCGCCGTCGATCTCGCTCATCGGTCGCCGTGTCATGTGGGTGTACAGCCCGACGCACGCGTACGAGCACGTGTACCTCAGCCCCCAGTGGTACACCTGGCAGTGCTTGGCTGGCCCGGAGCGGGGGCTGGCCGATACGGACGAGAACTCGGTGTACGAGATCCGGCCCGGCATCTACGTCTTCACCTGGCGCGAGAAAGTGATCCCCTGCGGCTCAGTCACGATCGCGGATCATCGTGACATCCAGTCCATCCGTTCTCACGGAGTGCTCTTCGGGCTCGATGAGAGTGGCGAGGTCCCCACCCATTTCACCTTTGGTGCCTACGGTCGCCTGATCTCGACGACAGTGCACCCCGACCAGTACGACCCCGCCCGATGAGTGACGTTCGTCGATCCGCGGTTCACGCGTCAACCCGATAGTCGCCAGTCGGTGGCTACGTCCCAGTAGGCAATGCAAAGGAGCATCGTGTCCGAACAAACATCAACACATCACGCGGGAGTCTTGCGAAGGAACGCTCTCGGCGTTGCTGGCATCGTCTTTCTCGTGATGGCAGCGGTGGCCCCCTTGACGGGCATGATTGTCGTTTCCGCGCTGGCCATTGCTTTGGGCAACGGTGGCGGCATGCCGGCCTCCTTCCTCATCGTGGCAGCCGTGCTGATCCTGTTCGCGGTCGGGTACGCCCAGATGTCGAAACAGTTGGTCAACGCGGGTGGGTTCTATGCCTTCGTCGTCAAGGGACTCGGCAGAACCGGTGGACTCATAGCCGGCTTCATCGCGACGATGGGTTACAACTTCTTCGTGGCTGGCGCTATCGGTACCAGCGGATTCTTCATGAGCACGGTCATCGGCGGCTGGGGTCTCGACCTTCCTTGGTATTTCTGGGGCATGCTCTCGATCGTCATCGCCTTCATCCTGGCGGTTCGTGGCATCGACATCAGCGCCAAGGTGCTGGGCGTCTCGCTGGTGCTCGAGGTCGCTATCCTGCTCGTCTTCGACTTCTCGGTGCTGTTCCAGCACGGCTTCAGTTTTGAGGCATTCAGCCCCCAGTTCGTGTTCACCGGTGGCCTGGGCGCCGGGTTGCTTCTTGCCGCAACCGGGTTCCTCGGCTTTGAAGCGACGTCGTTGTTCAGCGAGGAGGCCCGCAACCCGCTGAAGACGATTCCGCGAGCCACCTATGTTGCTGTCTGCATGATTGCTTTCGTGCTGGCCTTCAGTACCTGGGCTGTAGTCAGCGCGACCGGTGTCGCTCAGGCCCAGAAGGTTGCGACGGCTCATTTGGAATCCGGCGACCTGATCTTCTTCCTGTCGAACCGCTACCTGGGCTCCGTGATGACGACGGTCATGGAAGTGCTGCTCTTGGTCAGCCTCTTTGCCGCACTCCTTGCCTTCCACAACGCCTCGGGGCGCTACCTGTTCTCGTTGGGCCGCGCAGGAATCCTTCCCAAGGGGCTGTCGAAGACCACGCACCGAGGAGTTCCCCGGAATGCTCTGCTGACCAACTTGATCTTCGCCGCGGTTGTTGCGGGCCTGTTCCTCGTGTTCCTGCCGGGTCTGCCGCCCATCGCGTCTCTGGTGCCGAGCATGATCGGCTTCGGAACACTCTGCGTGCTGGCGCTACAGATGCTTGCTGCATTGGCGATCGTGGTGCACTTTCGGGTTACCAAAGACACACGTTGGTGGAAGACATTCATCGCTCCCGGAATCGGCTTCCTGGGTCTTCTGGCCATTGTCATCATGGCGATCACGAACTTCCCGTTGGTCGCAGGAAGCGACAGCATCCTGGTCGCCCTTCTGCCTGTGCTGTTGGCGGTCGCGGCCGTAGCGGGAGTGATCTACGGGTTCTATCTCAAGAACAACAAGCCGCAGGTCTATGCGAACCTCAGCAATGACCTCGAGAACTTCGAAGTCCTTGACGAAGGGGGCGTCGGCTAAGACGCGCTAACTGTCCAACCTCAAATGGGGCGGCCCGCACTCAGCGGCCCGCCCCATTTCCGTGTGGATCACGGGAGCACTGTTAAAGCTGGCTTCCCAGCTTGAAGCCTCTATCTGAGTCGCCTTCGCGCGTGTACGAGAACCCGTCGGCGCCGATCGTCACTGCCAACTCGCTCGGCTGCTCGCGGTGGATGACCAGCTGCGGAGTTCCGTCGAGGTCGAGCACCGGCGAGGCGTTCGTGTACCAGCTCGGAACGACCGGGTTGCCCCACCAGTCGCGCCGCTGGTTGTCGTGCACGTCCCAGGTGACCACGGGGTTGTCCGGGTCGCCGGTGTAATAGTCCTGGGTGTATATCTCGACGCGGTGGCCGTCGGGATCGAGAATGTAGAGATAGAAGGCGTTCGAGACGCCGTGGCGACCAGGCCCACGCTCGATCACGTCGCTCATTCGCAGCGAGCCGAGCTTGTCGCAGATCGCCAGGATGTTGTGCTTCTCGTGCGTCGAAAACGCGATGTGGTGCAGCCGCGGTCCGTCGCCGCCGGTCAGTGCCGTGTCATGCACGGTGTCTTTGCGGCGTAGCCACGCGGCGTAGGTGACGCCCTGGTCGTCCTGGATGTCTTCGGTCACGCGGAATCCGATGCCCTCGAGGTATTCGCGGCCCTTCGGCACGTCGGGGGTGACCTGGTTGAAGTGATCCAGGCGCACGAGGGCGCCGGGCGTGTAGAGGTCGTAGCGCCAAGCCAGGCGCTCGACGTGTTCGACCTCGTAGAAGAACTCGTAGGGGAAGCCGAGCGGATCGGTCACGCGGACTGCGTCGCCAATGCCCTTCAGGAAGCCGTCGCGACGGCGCTCTGTTCGGCATCCCAGCGCCTGGTAGTACGCTTCCGCGCGGTCGACGTCTTCGGGAGTGCGCACCCGGAAGGCGAGCGCGGCGGCGGCGGCGACCGGTCCCTGACGTAGCACCAGGTTGTGGTGGATGAACTCCTCAAGCGTGCGCAGATAGATGCGCTCGTCGTCCTCTTCGGTCACGGTCAGGCCGAGCACGTCGACATAGAACTCGCGCGAGGCGGCGAGGTCAGTCACGACCAGTTCGAGGTACGCGCAGCGCACGATGTCTGGCGGAGTGAGACCGGGGGCAGTGAGGGAGAAGTTCGTCATCGAATCGTCTTTCTGGAAGATGGGACAGGTCAGGATGCGCCGAAGCGCGGGGTGTGGACGTCGCCGACCGTGATGTGCACGGCCTGCTGGTCGGTGTAGAAGTCGATCGAGCGGTAGCCGCCCTCGTGCCCCAGGCCGGACGCCTTGACGCCGCCGAACGGGGTGCGCAGGTCTCGGACGTTGTGAGAGTTGAGCCACACCATCCCGGCCTCCACGTGGTGCGAGAAGTGGTGTGCTCGCTTCAGGTTGTTCGTCCAGATGTAGGCGGCGAGACCGTAGCGGGTGTCGTTCGCGAGCTCGAGCGCCTCCTCGTCACTGTCGAACGGGGTGATCGAGACGACCGGGCCGAAGATCTCCTCCTGGAAGATCCGGGCATCCGGTTTCACGTCGGCGAACACGGTCGGCGAGACGTAGTTGCCGGTCTCGAGCCCCTGAGGGCGACCGCCGCCTGCCAGCAGTCGACCCTCGGTCTTGCCGATTTCGACGTAGCTCAATACCTTGTCGTAGTGCTCGGGGTGCACAAGCGCGCCGACCTCGGTCTTCGGGTCGTGGGGGTCACCGACGATGATCTTCTTTGCCCTGGCGGCGTACTTCTCGAGGAACTCGTCGTAGATCGCGCGCTCCACCAGGATGCGGCTGCCCGCTGTGCAGCGCTCGCCGTTGAGCGAGAAGACCCCGAACAGGGTGGAGTCGATCGCGGCGTCGAGATCGGCGTCGGCGAAGACGACGGCGGGAGACTTGCCCCCCAGCTCCATGGAGAGTCCCTTGAGGAACGGGGCGGCGTTCCCGAAGATGATCTGGCCGGTGCGGCTCTCGCCCGTGAACGAGATCAGCGGGACATCCGGATGCTTGACCAGCGCATCGCCCGCGTCCTCGCCGAGACCGTTGACGAGGTTGAAGACGCCCTTCGGCAGCCCGGCTTCCTCGAAGATGGTCGCCCAGAGGCTGGCAGAAAGCGGGGTGAACTCTGCAGGCTTCAGCACGACGGTGCAGCCGGAGGCGAGGGCGGGCGCCAGCTTCCAACTCTCGAGCATGAACGGCGTGTTCCACGGCGTGATGAGGCCCGCGACGCCGATCGGCTTGCGGTTTACGTAGTTCACCTGCCTGCCGGGCACCTTGAAGGTGTCGTCTGACTGGGCGACGATCAGGTCGGCGAAGAAGCGGAAGTTCTCGGCGGCGCGCTGTGCCTGTCCGAGAGCCTGCGTGATCGGCAGACCGCTATCGAAGGTTTCGAGCTCGGCAAGCCGCGCATCCTGAGCCTCGACTGCGTCGGCGATCTTGTTGAGGATGCGCGAACGGGCGCGGGGCAGCATCCGGGGCCATGGACCGTCGTTGAAAGCCCGGGTGGCCGCGGCGACTGCGAGGTCGATGTCGGCCTTCTTGCCGGCGGCCGCGGTCACGTATGTCGTGTTCGAGACCGGGTCGAGCACGTCGAAGGTGTCGCCGTCGACGCTGTCGACGAAGGCGCCGTCGATGTAGTGCTGGATCTTGGAGGGCAGCCCCTCGGGGATGTAGTGCGCGGTCATGGTCTTAGTTCTTTCCGATCTGGAAGCCCTCGGCGGAGGTGAGGTACTGCTCGCCCTCGGCGAGGTACCCGCGCATCTTGGCGAGGCCGGCGTCGGTCGGGGTGATTAGCGGCGGGCGCACGTAGCCCGAAGAGATCAGGCCGCGCTGCTCGAGCACCCACTTGCCGGGTGCCGGGTTGGTCTCGACGAACAGCAGGTCGACGAGTGGGTGCAGCCCGTAGTGGATCTCGCGGGCCCCCTCGAGGTCGCCTGCCTCCCACAGCTCGTACATCTTGGCGTGGGCAGCCGGCGCGATATTTGAGGTGGCCGAGAGGAATCCCTGCCCGCCGAGAGCGAGCAGCGGAAGGCAGAGCAGCTCGATACCTGACCAGACGATCAGCTCGCGGCCGCACAGTTGGATGACGCGAGAGAAGTGTTCGAAGTCTTTGGTGGTCTCTTTGACCCCGACGAAGTTCGGCACGTCGCGGTACAGCCGCGCAACGGTTTCGGGCGCGATGTCGACTGCGGTGCGGACCGGCACGTTGTAGGCGAGGATCGGCAGGTCAGGGAACTCCGCGGCGATCGTCTTGTACCAGACGTACAACGCCTCCTGCGTGGGTCGGGCGTAGTACGGCGTGATGATCAGCGAGGCGTCGATGCCGGCATCCATTGCCTGACCGGTGAGCTCAATTGTCTCGTGCAACTGTGCGGTACCGGTGCCGGCGACGACGGGCACTCGGTCTGCCCCGGCAGCGATGACCGTCGTAATGGCGGCGAGACGTTCACCGATGCTCTGAGCACCGGGCTCACCCGTCGAGCCGCCGATCGACAAGCCGTGGGTTCCGTTGGCGAGTTGCCACTCGACCAGGTTGGCAAGCGAGGCGTGATCGACGTTGCCTTCCGCCGTGAACGGCGTCATGAGCGGGACGATTGAGCCGCGGATCTGTTCGGGGGTGTTGCGGAAGCGCATCGGGATCCTTTCGATAAATGTTGCGTCAGTCAGCTGGCCGCGTTGTGCGAGTGCTCGTCCTGGTACACCAGAAAGGCATCTAGCGTCGCGGCGCGATGCCGTCTAGCTGCCAGTTCGATGTCGAGACTCTCGGCGCCGTTCTCGATCAATCGCAGAAGTGCCTCGTGCTCGTCGACGGACTCTTGAGCCCGCCCAGGAACGAAGCTGAACGTCGAACCTCGCAGCACGTTCAGTCGCCCCCAGCCGCGATAAACGAGGTCCAGCAGGTGCGTATTGGGGCATCCCTCGAACAGCACGGAGTGGAAGTCGAGGTTGAGCACCGTGAACCGGATGGGGTCGAAATGGCGGAGCGACTCGATCATTTGGGCATTGATTTCTCGTGCACGAGAGATGTCGTCTGCGCTCATCTTGGGCGCCGCCAACGCGGTCGCTGCCCCCTCAATGATGCCAAGGGTCTGCATGGTGAAGTGGTATTCCACATCGTCGACCATGGTGACCTGAGCGCCCACATTGCGCTCGAACGTCACGAGGCCTTCGGCTTCGAGCAGTCGGATCGCCTCTCGCACCGGGACCACACTGACGTTGAGTTCTGCGGCGATCTGGCCCAGAACCAGTCGAAATCCGGGCGGATAGCTGCGATCAGAAATACCACCCTTGATGTGGGCGTACGCCCGCTGCGACTTGCTGGGCGCGGAGGCCGGGGTCTCGCTCACGAGGGAGACCATGTGAGGTACCTCGCTTTCCACTCGTCATTCATCGGGTAGAGCGTCTCGACGCTGTGGCCGTCGGCGACCATGGCGGCAATGAAAGCTTCCTCGCGCTCCTGCACCATGGCGCCGGCGACGACCTCATCGACGAGAAATGGCGGGATCACCAGTACGCCATCACCATCGCCGACGATCACATCACCAGGCTGCACGGCGCACCCCCCGCAGCTGATGGTCTGGTCGATGTCCCACGGAACATGCCGACGGCCCAGTACTGCGGGGTGCGGCCCCGCAGAGTATGTCGGGATGTCGAGCGCGGCCACCGCGGCGAAGTCACGGACGCCCCCGTCGGTGACGATTCCCGCCGCACCGCGCAGCTGCGCGCGCAGCGCCAGGATGTCGCCCACCGTTCCGGTGCCCGTCTCGCCGCGTGCCTCCATCACCAGTACCTCGCCGGCCTGGAGCGACTCGAATGCGCGCTTCTGCGCGTTGAATCCGCTGCCGTGGCTCGCGAACAGGTCTTCTCGGGCGGCGATGTAGCGCAGGGTGCGAGCGCGGCCGACCAGACGTACGTCCGGGCGGGTGCTGCGGACTCCGTCGATCGACACCTGGTTGTAGCCGCGCTTGCGAAGTTGCGATGACAGGGTCGCGGTAGAGACCGAATTGATGCGTTCGATCAGCTCAGGAGTTAGTTCGAAGAGAGGCTCGAGTCCGGCTTCGGCCCTGCTGCCCCACGCCTCCTCGCGCTGGAGGTCATCGATGCTGGGTCGGCTACCGACGGCCGAGAAGGCGATCTCGCCCTGCGTCACCGTGGTGAGCAGGCGACCGGAGCTGGGGGCGCCAGGCGCCGTCGGGGCGTCTACTTCGACCTCGAGCCGATCGCCGGGAACCGCGACAGAGGCACCGGCCGGGGTGCCGGTCAGGATCACGTCCCCGGTCTCGAGCGTCACAAGCTGCGAGAGGTCGGCGATGAGTCGAGCGAAGGGAAAGAGCAACTCGGCCGTCGTGTCGTCTTGCACGAGTGCACCGTTGAGCCAGGTGCGCACGCGCAAGCTGGCGGGGTCGACGAGGGTCGCGTCGATGATGCCCGGCCCAAGCGGGGTGAAGCCGTCGCCCCCTTTGGAACGCAAGTTGCTTCCCCGGTCGGCAGTGCGCAGGTCGTAGAGCCCCAGGTCGTTCGCCGCAGTGACGCCCGAGACGTGCGACCAGGCCTCGTCGAGCCCGACCCGACGGGCCGGTGCCCCGATGATCAACGCGATCTCGCCCTCGAATCCGAGGAGTTCGGCGCCGGCGGGTCGCTCGACAGTTCCCCCCGACGCGGCAAGCGATGACGAGGGCTTCAGAAAGTAGCTCGGTTGGCCGGGCGTGCGCCCCCGCTGCTGGGCGCGTGAGGGGTAGTTCAGGTGGACCGCGACGATTTTGCCGGGCTTGGCGAGAAGCAGCTGTGCATCGGAATCGCCCGAATGCGGCATCGCATCAGTCATGTACGAAATCGTATATCATCCGAAGTGGCGTGCACAAGATCCCCGTTCTCCTTGCGTCTAGCGGGTGATCACTTTGGGTGCCGAGACGGCCTTCAGGCCCTCCGCGCCGAACTCCATGCCGTAGCCGGATGCCTTCACCCCGCCGAAGGGGACGTTCGGGTTCAGGGTGCCGTGCTGGTTGATCCAGACCGTCCCCGCTTCCAGCCGCTGGGCGACCGCGAAAGTCTCATCCGCATCGTCGCCCCAGACCGAGGCGCCGAGGCCCTGCTCGGTCGAGTTGGCGCGCGCGATCGCGTCATCGACGTCGCTGTACCGTAGTACCGGGATGGCAGGGCCAAACTGCTCCTCTTGCACGAGCCGGGCGTCGTCATGGATGTCGGCCACGACGGTGGCGCGGTAGAACTGCGCACCCAGTTCTGGTGCTGGCTCCCCGCCCGAGACGATGCGCGCACCCCGGTCGCGGGCATCATCAACGAGATCGCGAACGATCTCGAACTGCTTCTGATTCTGCAACGGCCCGAGCACATTGCCAGCGTCGAGGCCGCGACCCATCGGCATCTGCTTCGCCATTCCGGCGAGAGTGTCGACCACCTGGTCGTACACGCTGTCGTGCACGTACAGGCGCTTGAGCGAGGCGCACGTCTGACCCGTGTTGATAAAGATGCCCCAGAACAAATTCTCAGCGATCGCCTCGACATCAGTGCCGGGCAACACGATTCCCGCGTCGTTGCCGCCCAGCTCCAGTGTTAGGCGCGGCAGGTTGTGTGCCGATGCCTCGACGATGCGGCGCCCGGTCGCGGTCGAGCCGGTGAACATGATC
>JBDUBG010000331.1:0-4762 GCA_040004215.1 Pseudolysinimonas sp.
TGGCCAACAGACCATCTACCCGGGCGGCTTCACACTGACCGAGGCCGGAGTCGCAATCAGCGGACGCGGCGTCGTTCTGAACCGCAACTACCGCAACACCGTCGAGATCGCCGACTTCGCCTCTGCGTTGGTCGCCGACGATGAGGTGACCGATATCGAGGGCGGCTCTGGTCGCTCAGAGCCTGCCGAGATCACGCGCCACGGGGCTAGGCCGGTCTATACGGTCTTTCCCTCTCGATCGGTTCACGACAAGTCACTCGTCGAACGCGTGCGTCGAGCGGTCGCTGACTCCGAGGGCGCGACGAGCTTCGGCGACATCGGTGTGCTCGCGCTGTACAGCTGGCACGCCCGCGAGGCGGCCGAAGCGCTCGAGGCAGCGGGCATCCCGACTCTCCAGCTCGAAAAGTACGACGGCACACCTGTCGATGCGGTCAAGGTCGGCACCATCAAGCGCGCAAAGGGCCTCGAGTTCAAAGAGGTGCTGGTCGTACGGACTCCCCCGCACCTGGTGGAGGCGGGGCTGATTGCCGAGACGGATGACGCAGCCCTCGAACGCCGCGACCTCCAGCGCCGCGAACTCTACGTGGCAATGACGCGGGCACGCGACGGACTCTGGGTGGGCGTGGCCTGAGCGTTAAAGCTTGCGGCGGTCGACCGGCGGCACCTTGCGCTGCACTGTGCGCCGCACCTTGTCTGGCGGCTTCCTGCGTGGGCTCGCGAGCTTGAGCGCA
Source organism: Pseudolysinimonas sp. (assembly GCA_040004215.1). GTDB lineage: Bacteria > Actinomycetota > Actinomycetes > Actinomycetales > Microbacteriaceae > Lysinimonas. Next base: position 732 of record JBDUBG010000331.1, read on the forward strand.
GTCTCTTCGGCGTCGATCGCCGCGAGCACCGACTCGATCGCCGGTTCCTGGTATCGGCCCTGGCGACGGGCGAGCAGCACGGCTTGTCGTTCCGCGGCGATCATCGACTTGCGCAGCCGGTTGTAGGCGGCCAACCGCGGCTCGACCCCCTCGAGCTTCGGCAGCGCGATCGACTCCTCAAGGAATGCCGAGTTGAGTCGCAGCCGCTCGATCACCTCATCCTCGTCGCTGTCTTGGCGGCTGGCCTCCAACTCGTCGACCCCGGCTTGCTCAGCCTCGGCCATCAGGGCGAACCGCTCCTGATGCTCCTGGTCGTAGTTCGGGGGCGGAAGTTTCAGCGCTCGAATGATCGACGGCAGCAGGAGACCCTCCAACAGAGTGCCCACTACCACGACCAGAGCGAGGAAGCGCAAAAAGTCCAAACTCGGCGTACCGACGGGTAGCAGATAGACCGCGATGAGCGTCACCACTCCGCGGATTCCCGCCGAGCTGACCGCGATGCCGTTGCGCCAGCTCCAACTGCGTCCACGCAAGAATTGCGGGCCGCGCCGATAAAACGCGGTCAGTGTCATCACCCAGATGAACCGCGACGCGATGAGGGCGCCCAGGATGCCGGCACAGATCCCGATCGTCGGCCAGAGCCCGGGGCTCTCGTGCACAGCTCCGATGGTGATGTCTCGCAAGTTCAGCCCGATGAACAGGAAGACCGCGTTCTGCAACAGGAAGTCGACGGTGCGCCAGTTGAGCCGCTCGGCGATCCGCGCCTCTGCCGACTGGATCGCGGGCGAACGATACGAGAGGAAGAGCCCTGCGAGCACCACGGCGAGCACCCCCGAGCCGCCGAAGGACTGCGCCACGATAAACGCCAGGTACGGCGTGATCAGCGACAGGCTGGTGTCGAGCACCGGCGACTTCAGCTGCCGGCGGATCATCGACAGCGCCCAGCCGACGGCCAGCCCGACCACCGCGCCACCGACAACGGCGAGCGCGAAATCGCCGACGACCATCCAGGGGTTCACCACGGCCACGATCGCGACGATCGTCGCGTTCAGCGCGACCAGGGCCGTGGCATCGTTGAGCAGACTCTCGCCCTCGAGCACCGTGACAAGCCGTCGCGGCAGAGCGATGCGGCCGGCGACCGCATTCACAGCGACAGCATCAGTGGGGGCGACGACCGCCCCGAGAGCGAAGGCGGCTGCCAAGGTGATGAAGGGCATCAGCGCCCACGCCACGAACCCGACGACGACAACCGTGAAAGCCACCAGGCCGACCGAGAGCGCCAGGATGCTGTCGTTGCGGGCGCGAACATCCCGCACCGAGGTGCGGATTGCCGCCGCGAACAGCAACGGCGGAATGACTCCGTAGAGCACCAGCTCGGGATCGAGACCGATATGCGGAACGCCCGGGATGAACGACACCAGCGCGCCGGCCAGAATCAGCACGATCGGCGCCGACCAGCCGAAGCGCCCCGAGAAGCCGGTGACCGTGACCGTCACGACGACGAACGCGACCGCCCAGATGACAGCGACCCGGGTGTCGAGTGGCGCGCTCGCTACAGCGAGCGCCACGGGGAAGGCAGTCATCCGTTCAGTTTCGACTGCCAATCGGCGGGTACGCGTCCCTCGGGGCCGGGCACGGGCTGGTCCTCGGGATGCCAGGCTGGCGGCGCCAATTCCGGGCCGTCAACGAAAGCCTCGGCGCTGAAATCCCAGAACCAGCTCTCCCCCGGCTCAAAGCTCTGGATGATCGGATGGCCCGAGTCGACAGCGTGGTGTGACGCGTGCTGCGACGGCGAGGAGTCGCAGCATCCGACGTGTCCGCATTGCGCGCAGCGGCGCAAGTGAAACCACCACGCGGAGGGGTCGGGCAGGCACTCGGCACAACCGGTGCCGCTGGGGGCGACGGTGACGTCGATGGGGGTCTCTGCCATGCATACAGGCTAGCTACCCTGATGCCCTGGCTCTGCTCCCGGATGCTCCCCCGCCTGGACGCGTCATGTCACCAGACGTTCTGGCGGGGCTGACAGGCAGACCGGTCAGTGCACCCCTCCCCAACGTGGAAGGATCGGGGTGACCAGCATCCCCGTATTCCCCGTCCCGACCGGAGCCCGCGTGACCCGTGATGTCGCGAACGACGGCGGATCGCGTCTGCTCAGTCTGCGCGTGCGCGGTCGCGCGGTGCCGGTCACTGTCGTCCTGGTGGCGGGATATCTCGTCGCACGTTTGGCGTCGACCGGACTGCTAGCACTGGCGTGGTGGCTGTTTCCCGATTGGCCGTGGGCTCATGGCTACTTCGCTAGCGAACCCGGGTTTCTGGGCTTTCTGAACTCGTGGGACACCCGCTGGTACGAGCAGATCGTTATGCACGGCTATCCGTCGACCCTGCCGATCGACGCGGTGGGCGACGTGAAGTACAACACGTGGGCCTTTTTCCCCGTCTTCCCGCTGATTGTCAAAGGCCTGATGTCGGTGACAGGAGCGGGCTTCAACCTGGCGAGCATCGCGGTTGCCACGGCGTTCGGCGGGGCGGCGACGGTCGCCCTTCACCGAGTGCTTCTGGTGCAGTTCAAGCGGACTCAGGCGCTCTGGGGTGCCCTGTTCTTCGCCTTCGGACCGCTGTCGTTTCTGCTGCAGCTGGGCTATGCCGAGAGCACCTTCCTGTTCTTTCTGTTCGTGGCGCTGTGGTTTCTGCAGCGCAAGCGTTACCTCGGGATGATCCCCTTTGCCCTGGTCGCCTCGTTTACTCATCCGGGCGCGCTCGCGCTGGGAGCTGCGATCGGATTCCAGGGGCTGCACCGGTTGTGGCGAAAGCATCCGATCGCTCACCGCGAATGGATCACCGGCGTGGCCGCGATCGCCGCTGTGGTGGCTGCTGCGCTGCTCTGGCCGGTATTGGTGTCGGCGATCACCGGAGACCCGAGCGGGTACTTTGATACCGAGCTGGCCTGGTGGCGTTCGTATCTCGGTCGAGTGATCTTCGTGCCATTCACCCCGTTTTTCCTGTTCTATGGCGAACTCTGGGGAGTTTGGGGGGTGCTGCTCGTGGTGGCGGTTCTCGCGGCTGTTGTGTTCTGGCTGACAAGGCGATCAACTCGCCGGTACGGCGCAGACCTGTGGACCTTCTCCGCCAGCTACATCGCGTACCTCGTGGCGGTCTTTCTGCCGACGCAGAGCTTGATGCGCCAACTGTTGCCGCTGTCGCCGTTGCTCGGGCATCCGGGACTGTCGCGCACCCGCCGCCGCCGCGTGATCACTCTGGCGTCGAGCATCGTGTTGCAGGCTGTCGCGATCTTCGCGCTGTGGGTGGTCTATCCCCCGTAGTCGCGGCTCGTTCTGCAAGGGGTGCGGCGGCAGGGGCGCCTCGAGAGGGGTGCCTCTTCACCGACACTCTGCAATCTGCGTGGGATCTCGCGGTAGTCGCGGGTGCCGCGAGATCCCACGCAGATTGCAGAGTGCGCGAAGAGTCACACGCCGCATCGGGGCACCCTCTTGTCACGGCTGGCCCAGCGCACAAGAGTGGAAGCATGGGATCCCTGATCTACACCGGTGTCACCTCGCTCGACGGCTACATCAACGACGCGCATGGCGGGTTCGACTGGGCGGCACCTAGCGAGGCGGTCCACGCCTTCATCAACGACCTCGAGCGAGACGTCGGAACCTACCTCTACGGCAGGCGAATGTACGACACCATGAGCTACTGGGAGACGCCGTCGCCCGAGATCGACAGCTCGCCGATCACGATGGATTATCAGCGCATCTGGAGTGCCGCGCACAAGATCGTCTACTCCTCGAGCCTGGACGCCGTGGCCACCCAGAACACCCGGGTCGAGCGGGTCTTCGATCCGAAGGTCGTCGCCGAACTCGTTGCTCGCAGCGACCGCAACGTGAGCATCGGTGGCGCCCACCTCGCGGCGCACGCCCTGCGCGCCGGGCTGGTCGGCGAACTGCGCATGTTTCTGAATCCGGTCATCGTCGGTGACGGCACGCCTTTTCTTCCCGACGGCTACGCTGGCACGCTCGAGTTGCTCGACG
>JBDUBG010000164.1:0-4734 GCA_040004215.1 Pseudolysinimonas sp.
AGCGCGTCGAGCAGCGCCAGGTGGGCGTACTCGCCTTTCCGCTTCGCGGTGAGGATCTGGTACGTCGCGATCGTGACCGGCTTGACCTCTTTGACCTGGCCCGAGTATTCGCCGATCTCGTCTTCGGTGAGCGAGGTGCGCTTCAGCAACTCCGAACGCCACTGGCGAGCCGAGACGGTGTTGGTGACCAGGATGAGCGTTGTGGTGTCTGCGCGCGCCATCGCTCCGGCGCCGACGAGAGTCTTGCCCGCGCCGCAAGGCAGCACGACCACACCGGAACCGCCGGCGAAGAAGTTGTCGATCGCCTGATCCTGATAGGGGCGCAACGCCCAGCCATCTGCATGGTTGAGTTCGATCTCGTGCGGGGTACCGGGGGTGTAGCCGGCATGATCTTCTGCTGGCCAGCCGAGCTTGAGCAGCTCCTGCTTGACCTGGCCGCGTGCCCAGGGCAGCAGCGTCCACTCGGTGGAGGTGCGGCGCACGCCCAGAAACTGCCCGACCTTGGGGCTGCGAGTGATCTCTGCCAACACCGCGGGGTCTGTGCCGGTGATGATCAGCTCGCCTTCGGCATCCCGTTCGATGATCAGCCGACCGTAGCGGCCTACCGTTTCGGTGATGTCGATGGTCACCGACTGTGGCACCGGAAACTTGGCGTAGTCGTCGAGCGTCTTCAGCATCTGCACGGCGGTGTGCCCCGCTGCGCGGGCGTTCCACAGACCCAGCCGCGTGATGCGGTAGGTGTGCACGAACTCGGGGGCGCGCTCCAGTTCGGCGAAGACCGCCAGCTCGTGCCGCGCCTCGTCAGCTTGCGGGTGGGCAACTTCGAGCAGCACGGTGCGGTCGCTCTGCACGATCAGGGGTCCGTTCACAACCTTCGAGCCTACCGGCTGGTTGATGCCCGGGTGGTCGAGTGGCGCCGCTTTGATGGCTAGGTGGTCGAGTAGCGCCGCATTGATGCCATGGTGGTCGAGTAGCGCCGCTGGCGCGTATCGAGACCGCAGCCGCTCAACCCGGTCTCGATACGCCGCTCGGCGGCTACTCGACCGCCCAGCGTTCAGGCTTGCCGCACCGCCGTGATGCTCGACAGCGGCAGGGTTCGCTCGATGTCGGCTCGCCGGTCGCGCGCTCGCAGCCGACCGTTCGCCAGCGCAGCCGGCTCGAGGTGGTATTCGACCTGGGTGCCATCGGGCAGCTGAACATCGACGATGACCGCTGCTTTGTTTTTGATCGCGGATTCGAGTTGACGCGCTAACCAGGCCTGCCCGGTCTCTTCTGGCGTCGAGGTGGCGACCGCGCGCACCCGGGCGATCAGGATCGCCGCGGTGTCGTCGGCCAGCGCCGCACCGGCGCCGACGCGGCGTTCGCGGCGCAGCTCGATGATCGTGCCCGCCGCGTCTTCGGCGACGACCGGGTAGCGCGCATCAGCGAGTGTCCAGTAGACGAGAGCCGAGTCGAAGCGGGCGAGCAGGCGGTGGTCGCCGTCCGGGGTGAGGGCGAGCGGCGCGAGGTTCTGGTCGACCGCGACTTGGCGCAAGATGGCGGAGTCGTCCGAGCGCACGTAGCTCGACATCCCAAACTCGCGGGTGCCCGGGTCGGCTGCGCCCGGGTCGAGAGATCCGACGCGCAGCGCCCCGAAACGTGTCGCCGTGTCGGTGAGCAGATAGTCGAGCGGCTGCGGGATGCCGGTCAGCGAAATCGTCGCCAGGAACGCCCGGATGCCGTCTGCCGTCTCGCCCGCGATGAACGCGCGAGTCAGGCTCGCGCCGGTGACCCGATAGCTGGATGCCACGCCGCGCGCCTCGACCTCTGCGAAGCCACGCAGCCGGTTATCGACACTCGCGACCAGCGGCCCGGGCGCGATGATCGACAGGTCGTGCTGTACGTAGACCTGCTCGACCTCGGGCGGAAACAGTGCTGCCATCGAGGTGGATGCCGCGTCAACTCCGTCGACGAGCAGCGCCGCCCCCGGCGTTGATGGTGTCGATCCCCCGGTGAGCCCGAGCAGCTCCGCTTCGCGGGCGACCGAGGTGAGACGCTCGCGGATCCAGTCGCCCCCTGCCGGATACAGCCAGCCCACGAACTCGGTGAGCCCGTCGCCCCAGACCGCGTGTGCGCGCTGGCGCAGCACGGTGCGCAGGTCGTCGGGCAGACGGTCGAGCCAGGCCTCGGCGAGGGTTGCCCAACGCTGCAGGCGGGGCAGTTCGAGCCAGCCAACCGCGGTGTCGGTGGTGTTCCAGTTGCTGCCGTCGAGTTCGGCGAGACCGGCCCGTGCCGCGATGTCGAGCAGCAGGTCGATCTCGTCACTGTCGAAGCTGGTCGCGGTGGCGAGGCGTCGGGCGTCGGGCAGCGCGATCCCGCCCCGCGCCAGTTGGCGTGCCGGCTCGTCGCGCAGCGCGAGCACCAGCTCCGTGACAGCGGTCAGGGTGCCGAAGGCCCGGTCGCCGGCCCCGCGATCCACGAAGCGGGAATCCGATTCGCTGACGGGTTCGAGGGCGGCGGGGGGTGTGCTGCTCACCAGTTCTGCGCGCGAGGGCAGTCCGAACGCTGGCCAGGCATTCAACTGGTCGATGACCGCATCCCAGGGGGCGAGGCGGTTCGACTCGATGCCCAGTAACCCGGCCAGCCCGGCGACGGCGATGCGTTCCGAGACATCGACAGCCGAAATGTGCAGGGCGGCAGCGAGTTGCGCCGCGGTGGGTGCGCCGGTGGTCGCGGCGAGTTCGCCAGCAACAGAGATCAGGGCGAGCGTCGGGCGGTCAAGCCGCTGCAGCGCCGACTGCACCGATGCGCGGTCGAGCAGCGCCTCAGCCAGGTCGAAGAAGTCGCGAATGCCCTGCTGCCGCACCCCGCGATCGGTCACCAGGCGCGCAAGGGCGTCATCGTCGAGCGCGCGCAGCCGGGCCGCGAGCGCGAGAGCTGACCCGCTACTAGCTGGCATCGCGCGCGAGGCGGTTGCGTCGCACGGCGGTCAGCACGATGAAGACGAGCAGCAGCACGAGGGCCACCGGCAGCGCGATCGCGGGCAGTACCTTGACGGTCAGCCAGATGCCCGACGAGGTGTCGACCCGGTTCAGGCCGCCGATCAGAAGGGCGATGATCGAGAGCACCGAGAGGCCGACAACAGACCCGAGGGCGAAGGCCAGCACGCGTTCGATACGATTGAGGGGCACACGGGTGTTCTTTGCCACTGCACCAGGATAGGGCCAGCGCCCCGGCCCGATGTCCGGGCACCACAACGAGAGGTCCCCATGCCCACCGGCAAGGTCAAGTTCTACGACGAAGACAAAGGCTTCGGCTTCATCGCTGCAGATGACGGCCAGGAGGTCTTCCTGCACGCCTCGGCGCTGCCAGCTGGCACGGTCGTGCGCGCGGGGAGCCGCCTCGAGTTCGGCATCGCCGACGGCAAGAAGGGTGCACAGGCACTCTCGGTGCGCGTGCTCGACCCGGCGCCCAGCCTCAGCAAGCTCACCCGGCGCTCGGCCGACGACATGGCGATCGTGGTCGAAGACCTGGTCAAGCTGCTCGACGGTATTGGCGCTGGACTGCGCCGCGGTCGCTACCCAGACAAGACGCATGGCTCGAAGATCGCCGCCGTCTTGCGCAAGGTCGCAGACGACCTGGATGCCTGAGCTCGTGAGCACTCCGACGATCGACGTCGCGCACGCCGCGCTGCTCGAGATCACGTCAGAGGCCAACATTGGCGCGTTCGTCTCTGAAGTAAAGGACGACGAGGGCGTCAGCACCATCCAGTTCGCTTCGGCGATGCTCGGCTACCCCGACTGGTTCTGGACTGTCAGCGTCGCCCAGTTGGCCGACGAAGCGCCGACCGTGCTGGAGGCAGAACTCATGCCGGGCGACGGCGCGCTGCTGGCTCCTGACTGGGTGCCGTGGAGCGACCGGCTCGACGACTACAAAGCCGCGCAGGCGGCGATCGCGGCGGGCGAGTTGGCGGCCGGCGGTGATCAGTCAGACGACGATGAGTCGGATGATGACGACGAGTCGGACGACGACGACACCGATGACGACACGGATGACGACGCCGACGACGACGCAGACGACGAGCACGACGACGATGACCTCGGCGACGACCCGGACGACGGCATCGACTTCGAGTCGGACGACGCCCCGGGCGACGATCAGCTACCGGGGATGCCGGCGGCGGTGGGTGTAGACGAGCAGGATGAGCCCGATGGCGAGCCCGAGGAGGACGGTCCAGAGCCACCAGCCGCGGTCGCGCGCAAGCAGCGGCGCAAGAAAGACCAGTAGTCCGCCGAGCGAGACCAGCCAGAGCACGAGGCCCACGAGCACGGCCTTGCGGTCATCCGTCTTGACGGGCGCGGGATCGGGGCGACGCTCCGAGTCCTTCAGCCACAACCGCATGCGGCGAGCCTACTTGCTGGCGACGACAACTGATCGAGTGCCCCGTGGTGCCCGTCGAGGCGGTGACCACGGTCCCGCTCCTCGAGGGGCTCGACTAGCGGGGGTCTCGATACGCCGCATTGCGGCTGCTCGACCACCTAGGGCTAGCTGTTCGCCAGCACGAAATCGATGGCGCGCGTCAGGGTGCGCACGTCATCCGGCTCGATCGCAACGAAGGTGGCGACGCGGAGCTGATTGCGGCCGAGCTTGCGATACGGGTCGGTGTCGACGATGCCGTTGGCGCGCAGGGTCTTGGCGACGGCCGCGGCATCCACGCTGTCGTCGAAGTCGATCGTGACGACGACCTGCGAGCGG
>JBDUBG010000202.1:0-16016 GCA_040004215.1 Pseudolysinimonas sp.
TCCCGCCGACGAGCGCGACGACCACGATGAACAGCTGGAACATCAGGACGTCAGTCGGCAACGATTGATCGCTGCGGAACAGCGAGAGCAGCCAGGTGAGAAGCGGCAGCACGGTGAGCGTCAACCCGAGTCCGATGAGCCGTCGAGTCATCGACAGCGCACCTCCCACGTTGGGCAACTCCCGCTTGCCAGCTTGGGAGTGGGACACCATGTGCACGTCGATCTCGCCAGAGAGTCGGACGACGTTCGATGAGGTCCCCGCCCCGCCGAAGAAGACCTGCAGCCGGCTCCGTCGGCTGACGCCAATCACCAGTTGGGTGGCGTTCACACTTCGCGCAAAATCCACGAGTGCTGCGGGGACCTGCTCGGCAACCAACTGATGGAAGCTGCCGCCGAGCGTTTCGACCAGCGCTTTCTGAGCGGCGAGGATGCCGACATCCGAACCAGCGAGTCCGTCGGGCGCTGTGACGTGGACGGCGAACAACTGGCCCCCGCCGGAGCGCTGAGCAATGCGAGCCCCGCGTCGGATGAGGGTGTCGCCTTCTGGACCTCCGGTGAGCGCCACGACAATGCGTTCGCGGGCTTCCCATGGTGCCGTGATGCCTTGCTCCCGACGATAAGCCTGGAGGGCGGTGTCGACTTCGTCGGCGAGCCAGAGCAGGGCCAGCTCGCGTAACGCGGTGAGGTTGCCGAGCCGGAAGTAGTTGCTCAGTGCGGCGTCGACCCTAGCCGTGGGATACACCAGACCCTGCGAGAGTCGATCTCGCAGCGACTGCGGGGTGAGGTCGACCAGCTCGACCTGATCAGCGTGGCGCAGCACGGAGTCCGGAATGGTCTCGCGCTGGGGAACTCCGGTGATCTGATGTACCACGTCGTTGAGAGACTCGATGTGCTGGATATTGACGGTCGAGATGACGTCGATGCCGGCATCCAGAATCGCGTCGACATCCTGCCAGCGCTTTGCGTGTTCGGAACCTGGAGCGTTGGTGTGGGCCAACTCGTCGACGAGGGCAATGTCCGGATGCCGTGCAATCACGGCGTGCAGGTCAAGATCGTCCAACTCGACACCGCGATGGTCGACCACACGCCGCGGAATGACTTCCAAACCGTCCACGAGCGCCGACGTCGCCGCGCGACCGTGTGTCTCGACGATCGCGACCACGACGTCGCGCCCTCCGTGAGCTAGCCGCCTGCCCTCTTCAAGCATGGCAAACGTCTTACCGACACCGGGCGCTGCCCCGAGCATCACCCGCAGACGACCTCTGCCCATGTGTTCAGTCTCGCCTATCGCACGGTCACGGCTTGAGCGCCGCGAGGGCGAGATTGAGCCGCAGCACGTTCACTGTCGGCTCGCCGAGGTAGCCGAGGTCTCGGCCCTGAACGAACCGATTCACGAGAGTACTCACGGTGGATTCCGGGATCCCGCGGGCGGCAGCCACCCGGGCGACCTGCTCCAGCGCATATGCGGGGCTGATGTGCGGATCAAGACCCGATCCGGATGCCGTCACGGCATCCGCCGGGATCTGCTCGGCGGTCACGCCGTCGCTCTTCTCGATGGCAGCCTGGCGTTGTTTGATCGCCTTGACCAACACCGAGCTGTTCGGCCCGAGGTTGGAACCGCTCGAAGCGGCGCCGTCGTAGCCGTCGCCGGCGGCAGACGGTCGCGACTGGAACCACTCGGGAAGCGGGTTGCCCTTCTCGTCGGTGAACGACTGGCCGATCAGGGCGGACCCCACCACTTGACCGCCGGAACTGATGAGCGAGCCGTTTGCCTGTGCCGGCAGAGCGAGTTGGCCAATCACGGTGATCGCGAGCGGGAAGACGAGTCCGGTGACGGCGGTGATGAGCAGCAGGGCCCGCAGGGCCGTCCACGTCTGGCGGAGGGTTCCGCGTCGGGTTGCCATGAGTCTGTTCTCCTAGCTGGGCTTAGAAGCCCGGGATGAGCGTCACGATGAGGTCGATGAGCTTGATGCCGATGAACGGCGCGATGATGCCGCCGAGACCGTAAATGAGGAGGTTTCTGCTCAGCAGGCTGCTGGCAGAGACCGGGCGGTATTTCACGCCGCGTAGCGCGAGCGGGATCAACGCGATGATCACGAGGGCGTTGAAGATGATCGCCGACAGGATCGCCGAAGCAGGCGAGTGCAGGTGCATGAGGTTGAGCGCCGCGAGACCCGGGAACACCCCCGCGAACATGGCGGGGATGATGGCGAAGTATTTGGCGACATCGTTGGCGATCGAGAACGTCGTGAGCGAGCCGCGGGTGATGAGCAGTTGCTTGCCGATCCTGACGATGTCGATCAGCTTCGTCGGGTCCGAGTCCAGATCGACCATGTTGCCGGCCTCCTTCGCCGCGCTCGTGCCGGTGTTCATAGCCACGCCGACATCCGCCTGCGCGAGCGCAGGGGCGTCGTTCGTGCCGTCGCCGGTCATGGCGACCAGGTTGCCGCCCTCCTGCTCCTTCTTGATGAGCGCCATCTTGTCTTCGGGCGTGGCCTCCGCCAGAAAGTCATCAACTCCGGCCTCTGCGGCGATCGCCTTCGCCGTCAGCGGGTTGTCGCCCGTGATCATCACCGTCCGGATGCCCATGGCCCGCAGCTCGGCGAAGCGCTCCTTGATGCCGCCTTTGACGATGTCTTTGAGGTGGATGACGCCGAGCACTTGCCCCACGCCGGCCGCATCTTTGCGCGCCACGACGAGGGGCGTGCCGCCGGAGTTCGAGATCGTGGCGACCGCGGAGTCGAGTTCGTCCGAGAGAGCCTTCGGCAGGGCGCCGACCCAGGCGGCCACCATCGACCCGGCACCCTTGCGCACCTGCGAGCCGTCGGGCAAATCGAGCCCACTCATGCGGGTCTGCGCCGTGAAGGGGACCACGATTGCGTCATCGGGCGCCTCGACGGGGCCTCCGGCGAGGGTAACAACGGAGCTGCCTTCCGGGGTCGGATCTGCGAGTGATGACAGCCGGGCGACATCCGCCAGTTCGGTTGCCGTGATTCCGCCGACGGGCACGAACTCGCTGGCCTGCCGATTGCCATAGGTGATGGTGCCGGTCTTGTCCAGCAGGAGGGTCGTGACGTCACCAGCCGCCTCGACAGCTCGCCCCGACATGGCGAGCACATTCCGCTGCACTAGCCGATCCATGCCCGCGATTCCGATGGCGCTCAGCAGCGCTCCGATCGTAGTGGGGATCAGGCACACGAGCAGGGCCACGAGCACCGGAATCGTCGTGGGCGACCCGGCGTAGCTCGAGAGGGGGTTCAGCGTGAGCACGACGACCAGGAAGATGATCGACAGGCTGGCGAGCAGAATGTTGAGCGCTATCTCGTTCGGGGTCTTCTGACGCGATGCACCTTCGACCAGACGAATCATGCGGTCGACGAAGGTCTCTCCGGGCTTGCTCGTCACCTTGACGACGATGCGATCGCTGAGAACCCGGGTACCCCCGGTGACTGCTGAGCGGTCGCCGCCGTGCTCTCGCACGACCGGAGCAGACTCGCCCGTGATGGCCGACTCGTCAACCGATGCGATGCCCCAGACGATGTCGCCGTCGCCCGGGACGACCTCGCCGGCACTGACGACGACGAAGTCACCCAGGCGAAGGTCTGCAGATGACACCTCGTCGATCGGGGCAGATGCCGCATCCGATCCCTCGACATAGCCGAGCACCCGGTGCGCGATCGTGCCCGTGCGGGTCTGGCGCAAGCTCGCGGCCTGAGCTTTCCCGCGTCCCTCCGCCACCGACTCGGCCAAGTTGGCGAAGATCACGGTGATCCAGAGCCAGACGGCGATGCCCACGGTGAAGCTGGGCGCAAGCGCGGTGCCCCCGGAGGACTCACGGCCGACGAACGGTTCGGCGATTGCGATCACGGTGGTGAGCAGCGCGCCGATCTCGACGAGGAACATCACCGGGTTGCGCCACATCAGGCGTGGGTCGAGCTTGCGGAACGCCCCGGGCAGAGCCTGGATCAGTTGGCGAGGCGAGAAGGCGCCGCCGGAGGTCTTCCGGCTGGGAGTCGTCTGCGGAACGGTGAGAGTCGACATGGCTTACTTCAGCCCTTCTGCCAGGGGACCCAGCGCGAGAACGGGGAAATAGGTGAGGGCGCCGACGATGACGACGGTCCCGATGAGAAGGCCAACGAACTGCGGCCGATGGGTTGGCAAGGTCCCGGCTGTGACCGGGATTTTGTCTTGGGCTGCGAGCGAGCCGGCCAGTGCGAGCACGAACACGATCGGGATGAAGCGGCCGAGCATCATGGCGACACCGAGCGCCGTGTTCAGCCACGGTGTGTTCGCCGTGATTCCCGCGAACGCGGAACCGTTGTTGTTGGATGCAGAGGTGAAGGCGTACAGCACCTCGCTGAAGCCATGAAGGCCGGGGTTCAAGATCGAGATCTTCTCCACGTCGTGGCGCACACCCGGAATCGCGAAGCTCAGCGCCGTGCCGACCAGAACGAGGGCAGGCGTCGTCAGGATGTAGAGGCTGGCGAGCTTGATCTCTCGTGCACCCAGCTTCTTACCCAGGAACTCGGGGGTGCGGCCCACCATCAGGCCGGCCAGGAACACCGCGATGATCGCGAGCACCAGGATTCCGTACATGCCGGCACCGACGCCTCCCGGAGCGACTTCACCGAGCATCATGTTGATGATCGCCATGCCGCCGCCGAGCGGCGTGAAGCTGTCGTGCATCGAGTCGACCGCGCCCGTGGACGTGATGGTGCTCGTAGTGCCGAACAGCGTCGAGGCGCCGATCCCGAACCGCACCTCTTTGCCTTCCATCGCCGACCCCGCGAGTTGCGCTGCCGTCCCGCCAGCAGCCAACTCGAAGGCGGTCATCGCGGTCACCGAGACCGTGAACAGGATTGCCATCGCTCCCGCGATGGCGGTGCCTTGACGGGTGTCGCCGACCATGCGTCCGAAGGTGCGGGCCAGTGAGAACGGGATGATCAGCATCAGCAGGATCTCGACCAGGTTGGTCCAGGCCGTCGGATTCTCGAACGGGTGAGCAGAGTTGACGTTGAAGAACCCGCCCCCGTTGGTGCCGAGGATCTTGATCGCCTCTTGGGAGGCCACCGGGCCGCCCGGGATGGTCTGCGTGCCACCGGCAATCGTCTGCACGGTCTGAAAGCCTGAGAAGTTCTGAATCACACCTCCCGCAATCAGGACGACGGCGAACACCGCCGCCGCCGGGAGCAGGATGCGCAACGTACCGCGTGTGAGGTCCACCCAGAAGTTGCCGATGGTGCCCGACTTGCGTGCCGAGAAGCCACGGATCAGCGCCACCGCAATGGCGAGCCCGACCGCTGCCGACGCGAAGTTCTGCACGGCGAGCCCGACCATCTGCACCGTGTAGCCCAGCGTCGCTTCGGGTGCATAGGACTGCCAGTTGGTGTTCGTGACGAACGAGATGGCCGTGTTGAAGGCAAGCGGTTGACTCGTGGCTGGCAGCCCGAGCGAGAAGGGCAGGAGTTCCTGAACGCGTTGCAGTAGGTAGACAGCGAGCACCCCCAGCACCGAGAACAACAGCACCGATCGCAGGTACTGTTGCCAGCTCTGCTCGGACGCCGGATTGACACCCATCAGCCGGTATGCGCCGCGCTCGATCTTGAGATCGCGTGCGCCGGTGTAGAGGTTCGCCATGTAGTCACCGACGGGGCGGAATAACAGGACGAGCACGAGCGCAACGGTTCCCAGTTGCGCCGCGAAGAAGGCCCACTCGAGCCCGATGGGTGTCACGGCCATCAGAAGCGCTCCGGCTTCACGAGGGCGATGATGAGGTAGCCGATGCCAGCTAGGGCGAGGGCCGCAGCGATCACGGTAAAGACGATCACAGCTTCTCGACCCCCTTGGCGATGAGGGCGATCAGCGCGCCAAGCGCGAGGATGCCGAGAACATAGGCGATATCAAGCACGTTCACAGTGAACGCGGCTAGTCACCGTGCTGCGCGGATCCTCACGGAATCCTCACGCGGGGTCGACTGACCCTCACAGGAGTCTTAGTTTGAGACCTGCTCCGTGGCCGGCGGCTGAAGAGCCAGAGCAGCAGCGCCCACGATGCCGGCGTTGTTCTTCATGGCCGCGGGGACGATCTCGGGCCGCAGTTTCAGCATCGGAAGGAATTGGTCGGCGTTCTTGGAGACCCCGCCGCCGACGATGATGAGATCGGGGGAGAAGAGAGTCTCAACCACGTCGTAGTAGCGCTGCAGACGCTTGGCCCAATGCTCCCAATCCAAGTTGTCGCGCTCCTTGGCTGAGTATGCCGCCCGGCTTTCCGCGTCATGCCCGTCAACTTCGAGGTGGCCGAGCTCGGAGTTCGGCACCAGGATTCCGTTGTAGATCAGCGCACTTCCGATGCCGGTGCCCAGCGTGGTGAGGATCACGAGGCCGCCCCTATCCTTCGCGGCGCCGTAGCGGACTTCGGCAACCCCCGCGGCATCCGCGTCATTGACGAAGGTGATGTCGCGTTTCAAACTCTTCTCGAACAGCTTCTCGGCGTCGAGCCCGATCCACTTCTTCGACACGTTGGCAGCAGACATCGTGCGTCCGTGGATGACCACCGCGGGGAAGCAGACGCCTACCGGCAGTCCGTTGGCGGCGGAACCCATGCCGTCAATCATCTTCACTACCTGGTCGATGATGTCGTCTGGCTTGCCGCCATCGGGTGTTGGCACCTTAAAGCGGTCGGTCACAAGTTTGCCGGAATCGAGGTCGACGATCGCGCCCTTGATACCGGTCCCTCCGATATCGATGCCGATCGCCTGGGTGCTCATGAGGTCCTCTCGGTGCTGCGCAGGTCTGGGGTAGCTGGGTCAGGGAAGGGTAAGAATATCGGCGCCGCGCTCGGTGACGACGAGGGTGTGCTCGAACTGGGCGGTCAGGCTGCGATCACGAGTGACGACTGTCCAGCCGTCATCCCACTCGTCCCATTCGCTGGTGCCCGGGTGCTCAGGGCTCCCGAAGGTGAGCATCGGCTCGATCGTGAACACCATTCCAGGCTCCATCACGGTGGCGTAGTCCGGGGAGGCGTCGTAATGGGGGATCACCAGTCCGGAGTGAAACTCTGACCCGACGCCGTGCCCGGTGTAGTCCTTCACGACTCCGTAGCCGAAGCGGCGGGCGTAGCTCTCAATAGCTCGGCCAATGACATTGACTTCGCGGCCAGGCGCGACAGATTTGATGCCGCGGTCGAGTGCCTCGCGAGTGCGCGTCACGAGATTTGCCGCCTCAAGGCTGATCTCGCCGACCCCAAAGGTGCCATTGAGGTCGCCGTGCATTCCATCGTGGAAGGCAGTGATGTCGATGTTGACGATGTCGCCGTCGAGCAGCACCGTGTCGTCAGGGATGCCGTGACAGATCACCTCATTGATCGAGGTGCAGATTGACTTGCGATAGCCGCGGTATCCGAGTGTTGACGGGTACGCGTCGTGGCGCACGATGAACTCGTGAGCGATCGCGTCGAGTTCATCGGTGGTGACACCGGGGTGGATCGCGCCGGCCACCGCTTCGAGCGCTTGCGCCGCGATCCTGCCGCTTGCTCGAATGCGTTCGATCTCGTGACTGTCGTATCGGTCGTCGCCGTCGTATTCGCGGGGCCCGAGATGGCCCACGTACTCGGGCCGTCGGATTGACGTTGGTACTGCACGCGGCGGGCTAATGCGTCCAGGAATGAGGTGACCCTGCGCATCCCTGGACATGCTCCGATTCTAGGTAGCTAGGCTGAGCGCATGACGCAGTGGTGGTACAACCACAAGACCGGAACGGTCGAAGAGGGCCCGCAGTCGCTCGGTTCGGACCGAGATGGCCCATACGATAGGCGCGAAGATGCGGCGCGTGCGCCCGAGATCGCCCAAGAGCGCGCGCGCGCGTGGGCTCAAGAAGACGCAGCAGAAGGCGACGACGACTAGCTCCTGAGCTTGTCGAGCAGGCTCATCGCGTCGAACGGTGACCGCACCTTCTGGTCGTTGTCGAAGTACGCGTATACGTCACGACCACGGTCGACGTGGTCAAGCACCCACTCCTGCCAGTGCTCAATGCCGGCTGCGTCGTAGCCGTTCGTGTACAGCTCTTTGTCGCCGTGCAGGCGTGCGTAGGCAAAGTCGGCGGTCACCCAGTCGAGCTGTGGCCAGCGACCGGCCGAGTCGCCGAGCACGGTCGCCACATTGTGGCGCTCCAGGATCGCCGCGAAGTCCGGGTCGTCGAAACTGAAGTTGCGTACCTCGATCGCGTGTCGCACCGGACGATCGGCGTCGGTTTCGAGGTACTCCTTGCCGGCCATCCGTTCGCCGCGCTTCTTCGCGACCTCGACCGCCTCGGTGGTCGTGTGCGGCAGAAGGTTCAGGAAGGTCTCGAGCTGTTCGGGATCGAAGTCGAGGTTCGGGGGAAGCTGCCAGAGGATCGGCCCGAGCTTGGCGCCGAGGGCCAGGATGCCGGAGGCGAAGAAGTTCGCAACCGGCTCTGCCACGTCATCTAGTCGCCGGATGTGCGTGATGAACCGCGGCGCCTTGACCGAGAACACGAAGCCCTCTGGAGTGCTGTCGCGCCACTTTTGCCAACTCGTCGGCTTCTGCAGTGAGTAGAACGAACCATTGAGCTCGATCGAGGTGACGTGCTCGGCGGCGTAGAGGAGTTCGTCAGCTTGGCGCAGCCCCTTTGGGTAGAACACACCGCGCCACGGCTCATATGTCCAACCTGCCATCCCGACGAAGTAGTGCGCCATGGGCTCAGGGTAGGTGGGGATCGGCTCTGCCTCAACAGAATCCGGGGCGCTACTCAGCCTTTGAAGCTGTGGTCGTCGTCGGGGTAGGCACCCGAGTTGACGTCGGCTGTCCAGGCCTTCGCCGCATCCGTCAGTACCTGGGTCAGGTTGGCATACTGCTTGACGAAACTCGGGATTCGCCCCTGTGTCAGCCCCGCCCAGTCGGTCCACACCAGCAACTGCCCGGTCGTGTGCGGTCCCGCCCCGACGCTGATGGTGGGAATCTTCAACTCGTCGGTCACGCGTTTGGCCGCGTCGGCGGGCACCATCTCGAGCACGACCGCGAAGGCGCCGGCGTCTTCGACCGCGTGCGCGTCGGCGAGCAACTGCTCGACTCCATCACCGCGGCCCTGGATCACGTGACCGCCGAGTTGGTGCTCGCTCTGCGGCGTGAAGCCAATGTGCCCCATGACTGGGATGCCTGCCGACACGATGCGCTGGATCTGCTCGGCGCTGCGTACGCCGCCCTCGAGCTTGACCGCGTGCGCTCCGGTCTCTTTCATGAAGCGGAAGGCCGTATGCAACGCCTCGTCGGGGCCGGTCTCGTAGGAGCCGAACGGCATGTCACCGATGACGAAAGCCCGCTTTACCGCGCCCGCGACCGCTCGCGTGAGCGGAATCAACTGGTCGAGTGTGACGGGGAGTGTCGTGTCGTAGCCGAAGACGTTGTTGCCGGCCGAGTCGCCGACGAGCAGGAAGTCGATCCCGGCCTGGTCGAAGATGGCAGCGGTCAGCATGTCGTAGCTGGTGAGGCCGGTGATCTTGATGCCCTGGTCTTTCGCGTTCTGAAAGTGCCGGGTGCGGACTCGTTTGACGACTGCGTCTGCCATGCCGGTCAGTCTAAGCGCCAGCTAGCGTCGAGGCGTGGAGACGCCGATCAGCAGCGCTCTGAGTGCTGTGTATGTCGCTCACGGTATGCGAGCCGCGTCCAAGCGCAGGATCCCCAAGGCGATGAGCGCCTGCGCGGGAAGATATGTGGCCATCACCACGAACCGCCAGCCGTCACCTTGCAGACGTGACGTGAAGGTTCGGAAGGCAAGAACGGTGTCAGAAGCGACAAAGAGAAGGGCTCCGACCGCGGTCAGAAGGGTTCCGCGAGTGGCCCAGACGGCCATGACTCCCAGGATCGCGCTGTAGAAGACGACGGACGGGAGCATCGACCCGAGGTGCGGGCCCACCAGGACCACGAGCGCCAGGAACCAGGGGATGGCCAACGCCGACCACCGCGAAGGACGCCCCCGTGGGAATGCCAGTTGGAACATCCCAATGTAGGTCAGGTGCGCAGCGAGGAAGAAGCCCAAACCATGACCGAGGCTTCTATTGAGCGTGACATCGCCGACCCACGACAGGGCGAGCCCGACGAACAACAGATCGGCTACCACGGCGCGCGGTTTGCGCTGAGCCGACAGGATGACGCCTCCGAGGCCGAGCGTCAGCGCCGGAATCTCGAGGCCTTTCGTGACAGATTCGAGCGTGGAGTGGTGGGTGAACTTGGTGGCGAGGTGGACTGCCGAGATCGCAACGAATGGTGCGAAGCCAGCCACAGTCCAGCCGATTCGCCAGCCGATGCCATGAGGCTTGGCGCTCGGCTCGGCACCGTCGGTCATACCGGTAGCCTAGGGGCGAGGCACACGGTGCATCCGTGGCGGGCAACTAGAAGGGGCTTGCATGGACAAGCAACGCGACTTCGTTCTTCGCACTATTGAGGAGCGTGGCGTCAAGTTCGTGCGACTCTGGTTCACCGATGTGGTCGGCACGCTCAAGTCAGTGGCGCTCGCCCCGGCCGAGGTCGAGGGCGCGTTCAGTGAGGGCGTCGGCATCGACGGTTCCGCGATCGAGGGGCTGACTCGTTCTTACGAGGCGGATGTTCTCGCGCATCCGGATCCCACAACATTCCAGATCCTCCCGTGGCGAGGCGAAGTCGACCCGACCGCACGGATGTTCTGCGACATCATGACGCCTGACGGCAAGCCAGCCACTGCAGACCCTCGCAACGTCCTCAAGCGCACATTGGCGAGGGCGGCCGACCGCGGCTTCACCTTCTACACCCACCCAGAAATCGAGTTCTACCTGCTCAAATCGAGCAAGCTGAAGAACGGGGTGGCGCAGCCCGTTGACTCGGCCGGCTACTTCGACAACGTCCCCGGCGGCACAGCCCACGACTTTCGCAGGCGCTCGGTGCGGATGCTCGAAGACCTCGGGATTTCTGTGGAGTTCAGTCACCACGAGGCCGGGCCGGGGCAGAACGAGATCGACCTCCGCTACGCAGACGCGCTGGCAATGGCCGACAACATCATGACCTTCCGCACCGTGATCAAAGAGGTCGCCATCGAGCAGGGTGTCTACGCGACCTTCATGCCCAAGCCGATCTCGGGTCAGCCCGGGTCGGGGATGCACACGCACATGTCGCTGTTCGAAGGCGACACCAATGCGTTCTTCGAGCCAGCCGGACAGTACCAGCTGTCGACGATCGGTCGGCAGTTCGTCGCTGGCCTATTGCGGCACGCGCCCGAGATCACGGCAGTGACCAACCAGTACGTCAACTCGTACAAGCGGTTATGGGGCGGCGACGAGGCTCCGAGTTATCTGACGTGGGGGCATAACAACCGTTCTGCGCTGATTCGGGTGCCGCTGTACAAGCCCGGTAAGGGGAACAGCGCACGTGTCGAGTACCGCGCCATCGACTCCGCAGCAAACCCATACCTCGCCTTCTCGCTCCTGCTAGCAGCGGGCCTCAAGGGCATCGAGGAAGGCTATGAACTGCCGCCAGAGGCGGAGGGTGACGTCTGGGCATTGTCGGACGCGGAACGTCGCGCACTGGGCTACGACGGACTGCCGGCGAGCCTCGACACCGCGCTTCAACTCATGGAGGAAAGCGAACTCGTCGCAGAGACTCTCGGCGAGCAGGTTTTCGAGTACGTCTTGCTCAACAAGCGACGCGAGTGGGCAGGCTACCGCGCGCAGGTCACACCGTTCGAGCTCACGAGCAATCTGGAGACCCTCTAACGTCTGCGGGTGCAACGGCGCTGCCGGCCGTCGCGATCTGGCTGAAATCAGTGACGGTATGACAAGACCGACCGCGACTCTCACCGAGCTGGCACGACTGGGCTTCGCCGATCTCGATCAGGCGGGGCGGGCGCTCTCTGGGGTCCCTGCCGAACGTGTCGCGCACTTCGCCCTGGTCGCGGATCCTGATCAGGCGCTACGACTGTTGGGCAGCCTGATCGAGACAGCACCCCAAGCCGTGGCGCCGTTGCTCGCCGATGATTCTGCATCGCTGCGCCTTCTGCGTGTGTTGGGTGCCTCATCGGGACTCGGCGATTTCCTGAGCCACCATCCCGAGCAGTTGGCGGTGCTGCTCGAACCGCTGGCCGGACCGGGCGATCCGTCAGCACTTCGTGGCGCCCTGCTGGCCGCCGTCGACGGTTGTGATGGCGAGGCGGGCTGGAACGCGATGCGGGTCGCGTACCGACGCGAGCTGCTTGCTCTGGCGGCCTGGGATCTCGAACAGCCCGACGGGATCGCCGTGGTCGACCGGGTGGCGGCGTCGCTGGCCGACCTCGCAGCATCGGCATTGGATGCGGCACTCGCCCTGGCGAGGCGTGCGAGTCGATTCCCCGCCGAGCAGGTGGAAGCAACCCGTCTCGCCATCATCGGCATGGGCAAGGCTGGGGCGCGTGAACTGAACTACTTGAGCGACGTGGATGTGATCTTCGTGGCGGGCGTTGATCAGCCGAACGGGACCGAGGAGCCGAAGCTCACCGAGGAGCGGGGAGTAGAGATCGCGACTCGCCTTGCGATGGACACGATGCGTGCCATCCATGAACTCGCGATCGAGCCGCCCCTGTGGGAGGTCGACGCCAACCTGCGACCCGAAGGGAAGGATGGCGCCCTGGTGCGCACCCTCGACTCGCACCTGGCGTACTACGAACGTTGGGCGAAGAGTTGGGAATTCCAGGCGTTGCTCAAGGCTCGCGCGCTGGCCGGTGACCAAGCTCTGGGCGACGAGTACGTTTCGCGCGTTTCCCCGATGGTGTGGTCGAGCGCGTCTCGCGAGAACTTCGTTGAGTCGGTGCAGCGGATGCGGGAGCGGGTGACCGCGAACATTCCGATCGACGAGGTGGATGTGCAGCTTAAGCTCGGCCCCGGCGGGCTGCGCGACGTGGAGTTCACCATCCAACTGCTGCAGCTGGTGCACGGACAAGCCGACCCCGAGGTGCGGCAGCGTTCGACGCTTGACGCACTGGCGGCCCTCGCGGAGCGCGGCTACATCGGCCGGGTGGAGGCGGCAGAGTTCGGGCGCGACTACCGGTTTCTGCGACTGCTGGAGCATCGCATCCAGCTGTCCCGGCTGCGCAGAACGCACTTGTTGCCAAGGGACCCCAACGCCTTGCGCGCGCTGGCTCGGGGCTCAGGCCTTGCCACGACGTCTGACGGTCTCCTCGAGGCCTGGCAACGGGTCAAGCTTGCGGTGCGCACGCTCCACGAGCGGCTGTTTTACCGCCCCCTGCTCTCTGCCGTCGCTGCGCTGCCGGAGGGCGGCTACGTCCTCACCAACGAACAGGCGACGGCGCGGCTCGCGGCCATCGGCTTCCGCGATCCGCGTGGCGCGCTGCACCATATCGCTGCCCTCACCAATGGGGTCTCGCGCCGAGCGCAGATTCAGCGCAATTTGCTGCCCGTCATGCTGTCGTGGTTCGCGGAGGGGGCAGACCCGGATCTCGGCCTGCTGAACTTTCGCCGACTGAGCGATGACCTGGGCGAAACCTACTGGTTCCTCAGGATGTTGCGCGATTCCTCAGGCGCCGCTCACCGGCTGACACAGGTGCTCTCCGGGTCGCGTTTTGTCGGGCTGCTCTTCGAGGGGATCCCGGAGGCCGCAGCCTGGCTCGAGACCGATGGCGAACTGCGGCCGCGTTCGCTCGCCGACCTGCTCGCCGAGACGGCGGCGACGGTGGCTCGGCATTCGGGGGACGTTGATGCCGCCGCGCTCGCCCTGCGCACGGCGCGCCGTCGCGAGGTGTTGCGGGCTGCCCTGGCTGCCATCGTGGGCATGATCACCGTTGAGGAGGTGGGACTCGCCCTCAGCGACATCAACACGGCACTGCTGACCGGCGTGCTGGCGCTGGCCCACTGGGGAGATGGGCTCGAGTTCGGCATCATCGCCCTCGGTCGATACGGCGGCGAGGAGCTCGGGTTCGGCAGCGATGCCGACGTCGTGTACGTCTATCGGGCTGCGGGAGCCGAGCCCCAGCAGGCACAGGAGCGCGCCGAGATGATCGTGCGAGAGTTGAAGCGGCTCACCGAAGATATGCGACTGCCACTCGACCTCGACATCGGCCTCCGCCCGGAAGGCAAGAACGGCGCCGTCGTGCGTTCCCTGGACTCCTACCGCGCCTACTACCAGCGCTGGTCGCTGACCTGGGAGGCGCAGGCTCTGCTCCGCGCCCGCGGTGCAGCTGGTGACCCGGGCCTCCTGCGTGCCTTCGAAGAGTTGGCGGATGAGGTTCGGTACCCAGCATCCATCTCAGAGGCGGATGTGCGGGAGGTCAAGCGCATCAAGGCGCGCGTCGAGTCGGAAAGGTTGCCGCAGGCAGCCGATCCCGCTCGGCATCTCAAGTTGGGCCGCGGCTCGCTGAGCGATGTCGAGTGGTTTGTGCAGCTGCTGCAACTTCAGCACGGTGCGGCGCGTCCCGGCTTGCGAACCACTTCGACTCTTCGAGCTCTGGATGCCGCCGTCTCTGCCGAGCTGGTGTCGGCCCCCGACGCGGCCAAACTTCGCACCGCGTGGCTGCTGGCGTCGCGCGCACGCTCGGCGATGACGCTGTGGACTGCCAAAACGGCCGACGTGCTGCCGAGCGACCGTCAACAGCTCGAAGGGGTTGCTCGTCTCCTTGAGTACCCGCCCGGCGGAGCTCAACAGCTTGAAGAGGACTACCTGCGCACGACGCGATTGGCTCGTCAGGTGTTCGAGCGACGGTTCTACGGAGGCCGCAGGTGACGCGCGCTGCCGAGCCGGATGATGTGACACCGCGGCAGAGGATGTGGAGTGCCGCGCGTTCTGCTCGTTTGCTTCTGTCGAAGGAGCGGCCGCTCTCCGCCGTCGAGCAGCTGCACGCCCTCGCGGAATCTCCCCATGCGGCCAACGACGATGCTGTCGATGTCTACGGAGACGGGGTCGTCGGCGTTGTGGAAGAGCGAGTTGCCAAACTCCTCGGCAAGCCCGCCGCCGTGTGGTTTCCGAGCGGGATCATGGCTCAGCAGGCGGTGCTTCGGGAGTGGGTGTCGCGTGCTGGAACAAGCCGGATTGCCGTTCATCCGCTGCACCACACACAGGTTCACGAAGAATCTGCGTTCACGACGCTGAGCGCGCTCGAACCGGTCATCCTCACCGCTGAACGACGGCAGCCCCTCGCCGCTGACCTCGACGCCCTCGTCGGGCCGCTCGCGGCCGCGGTGGTTGAGCTGCCGTTTCAGGAGCTCGGCTACCTGCTGCCGACCTGGACGCAGCTGTGCGACTTCGCCGCTGCTGCGCGGCACCGCGGCACCCCGCTTCATCTCGACGGCTCCCGTCTCTGGGAGTCGCGCTTCTCTCTGGGGCATTCTCCGGCCGAGATCGCCGCCCTGGCCGACTCGGTGTATGTCTCGATGTACAAGGGCATCGGGGGCTTGTCTGGCGCGGTGGTGGCGGGCGACGCCGACCTCATCGAGCAGTTGCGCGTCTGGCGAGTCCGCTATGGGGGCAACCTGTTCAAGCAGTTCCCGGCCATCGTGTCGGCGCTTGATGGCCTCGATCATCGCCTGGATCGGATGCCGCTGTGGCATGAGCACGCCCGCGTCGTTGCCGACGGCCTGCGTCCGCTCGCTGAGCTCGTTCTGCCGCACGACCCGCCCCACATCAGCGAGTTCTGGGTCTGGTCCGAACTCCCTGCCGACGCGTTGAATCGCGCGATGTTCGAGCACTGGGAGTCGGACAGTGAGCGATGGATTCACGGGTGGTGGACCGGCTCCGACGGACGCAGCGTGGCCGAAGTGACGATTCGCGACCCCGCTCTGGACTGGTCGGCCGCCGACGTCACCCGCGTCGGTCGTCGTGTGCTCGACCGAGCGATCGAACTCTCTGCGCAGTGACCCCGTGGCCCCGACACGGCAACGGCCGCGCCCCCGAAGGGACGCGGCCGCCGACCGGATGAGTCGAGATCAGACCCCGAAGTACAGCTCGTACTCGAAGGGATGCGGGCGCTGCGCGAACGGGAGTAGTTCTT
>JBDUBG010000355.1:0-4711 GCA_040004215.1 Pseudolysinimonas sp.
CGGTGTCGGTGGCGGGATCGTGGTGCAAGACGGTCCCGTCATCGAGCTCCACCACGGCGCGACCTTCGAGCCAGGTCAGCGTCCAGCGCCAGCTGCTCGGGTCGACACCCTCGGCAGCGCCGTCGTCGAGTTCGGACTCCACGTCGGCGATCGCCCCGACCATCACCGCGGGCAAACGGGCGGGCGGTTCGTCGCCGAAACTCCAGCGGGTTCCGAGTTGCATTAGGTCTCCTTCTCGTAGGTGAGCCAGCTGGTGCGCGTTGCGACCTGGTCATAGAGGCCCTGCGCCGTGGCGTTATCGGATGCCGTGATCCAGCGCAGCGTGCCCCCTCCGGCCGCGTGGGCTGTGGCATCGCAGGCCGCGATGAGCGCGCGGGCGATTCCCGCGCCACGCTGCTCCGGAGCGACGTACAGGTCGTCGAGCGACCACGCCAGCCCGGCGGTGAAGGTGTCGTGTGTGCGACGCAGATGCGCGAATCCCACCAGGCTCTGACCAGTTGGGTCGTCAACCGCGGCGACCAACGCGGAGACCTCGTGGGTGTCATCCATCAGCCAGGCCCAGACGCCGTCGAACACGGCAGGGGTGAAGTCGGTCTCGTAGAACACGCCGTATGCCGCGAAGAGCGCCTGCCAGGCGTCTCGGTCGTCGCGGCCGATGGGACGGATTGCGGGCTCTGTCATCCTTGGGTGTCCTTTTTTCCAGGGTCGGGGGCTCCGCGGTCGACCGTGACGAGAGTGATCCGCGTTGTGGTGAAGTACGCATTGCGTGCTGCAACGCTCGGGTCGCCGCAGCCGTCAACCGGCGCGTAGTACGCGGCCGTGACGCCATTGTGGTGCACCCAGACCAGCAACGGGTCGGCAAAGGCCTGCGGGCAGAGCCGTGGGTCGATCACGCGGGCGTTCGGCGCCCGATAGGCGCGGAGGAGCGCCTCAGGATGCGGGATCCGGTACGAGGTCTCCCATGGCCCGTACGTCGACACCCCGTCGGTGTCGTGATGGGTGTCGGCGCGGCAGATGTACACCTCGTCGACCGGAATCCAATACCCGTCGTAGTGCGTCGGGCCCTCAAGAGGGCAGGAGGCGAGCACCGCGGGCACGACGAGGGGCGCGAGCGGTGCAACCGCATTGGGCACGGCGAAGCCGGTGGGAGACGGCGAGGGGTGCGGGGTCGTACCGAACGGCACGCAGGCAGTGAGCGCGCTCAGCGCGACGACCGCCACGACGACAACCGACACCCGGGCAAGCGCCCGTCGTGTCGGCCGTCGCGTCATTCGACCGTCGCCTCCGCCAACACGATGTCGGTGACGGCAATCTCGTCGGCCTCGACGAAGGTGAGCTCGGCGATTCGGCCCACCGCCTTCAGGTCATCGGAGGCCGCTGCCAGGAACGCCGGCCCCGAGAGAGTTGCCGAGAGCACCTCGGTCTTCTGTGAGGCCTGAGCGTCAGTTTTGGCGCGCCGGATGCCGATCAGCGCAGCACTGACCGCCGGCAGCAGTCCGAGCGCGGCGTCGCTGCCGCGGCGCTCCGGCCACGACGCCAGGTGGATCGAGCTATCGTGCGTCCACCGCCAGACCTCCTCGGTGGCGAAGGGGATGACGGGGGCGAGCAGGCGCAGCAAAATGTCGATCGCCTCGCGCAGGCTGCGAGATGCGCTGCCGTCTCCGGCGTACGCACGCTCTTTCACCAGTTCGAGGTAGTCGTCGCAGAACGTCCAGAAGAACTGTTCGGTGACCTCGAGAGCGCGGGCGTGGTCGTACTCCTCGTACGCCGCCGTCGCGATTCTGACCACCTCATCGAGCACCGCGAGCATGTCGAGGTCGAGGGGCGCGGTGACGGTTGCGCCCGAGGGTGGTTCCGGAAAGGAGTACACGAACTTGGCCGCGTTGAGCACCTTGATCGCCAGCCGTCGCCCGATCTTCATCTGCTTGGGGTTTTGCGGGTCGAAGGCCGCGTCAGTGCCGAGGCGGCTGGAGGCAGCCCAGTAGCGCACCGCGTCCGAGCCATGCTCCTCGAGCATCGCCGCCGGGGTGACGACGTTGCCCTTCGACTTCGACATCTTCTTGCGGTCGGGATCGACGATGAAACCTGAGATGCCGGCATCCGTCCACGGGATGCTGTGGTGCTCGAGTTCGGCACGCAGCACCGTCGAGAACAGCCAGGTTCTGATGATGTCTTGACCCTGCGAGCGCAACGAGTAGGGAAATACCAGGCCAAACAGCTCGGGATCGGTCTCCCAACCTCCTGCGATCTGCGGGGTGAGAGACGAGGTCGCCCAGGTGTCCATGATGTCCAACTCGCCAACGAAGCCGTTCGGCGTGCCGCGCTGCGACTCCTCGTAGCCGGGTGCTGGCGCCGAGGCGGGGTCGATGGGGAGCAGGTGCTCGCCGGGCACGATCGGCTGCTCGCGCAACACCTCTCCGTCAGCATCCAGTGGGTACCAGATCGGCAGCGGCACACCGAAGAAGCGCTGGCGAGAAATGAGCCAGTCGCCCGTGAGGCCGCCGACCCAGTTGTCGTACCGCACCCGCATGAAGTCGGGGTGGAAGTTGATCTGCTTGCCGGCGCTGAGCAGGCGATCGCGCAGCGCCTCATCGCGGGCTCCGTTGCTGATGTACCACTGGCGCGTGGCAACGATCTCGAGGGGCTTGTCGCCTTTCTCGAAGAACTTCACCTGGTGAGTAATCGGTTTCGGGTCGCCGATGATCTCGCCGGACTCCTTCAGAAGCTCGACGACCTTGGCCTTTGCGCTGAAGACGGTCTTACCCGCCAACTCGGCGTATGCCGCACGGCCGCCAGCGCTGAACAAGTCGGCCGCGGGTGCCTCGTCGAGAATCCGCCCGTCTTTGCCGATGATTGCGCGAGTCGGCAGATCCAGTTCGCGCCACCAGACCACGTCGGTGACGTCGCCGAAGGTGCACACCATCGCGATGCCAGAACCCTTGTCTTTCTGGGCCAGGTGATGCGCCAGCACCGGCACTTCAACGCCAAACAGCGGGGTGGTCACCGTGGTGCCGAACAACGCCTGGTAGCGCTCGTCATCTGGATGCGCGACCAAGGCAACGCAGGCGGGCAACAACTCGGGCCGGGTGGTCTCGATGTCGACCAGCGAGCCATCCGGACGGTGGAATGACACCCGGTGGTAGGCAGCGGGCTGGTCTTTATCTTCGAGCTCTGCCTGGGCCACTGCGGTGCGGAAGGTCACATCCCACAGCGTCGGAGCATCCGCCTGGTACGCCTCACCGCGTGCCAGGTTGCGCAGGAAGGCTCGCTGAGCCGCCTGCTGAGCCTCGTGGCCGATCGTGCGGTAGGTCAGTGACCAGTCGACGCTCAAGCCAAGGTCGCGCCAGAGCGCCTCGAACTGTTTCTCGTCGTCAGCTGTCAGCTTCTCGCACAGCTCGATGAAGTTGCGGCGCGAGATCGGGAGCTGATCTGCTGCCTTCGAACTCGCATTGTCACCGCCTTCGAGTGGTGCCACGAAGCCGTCGACATAGGGCAGCGTGGGGTCGCACCGCACCCCGTAGTAGTTCTGCACCCGGCGTTCGGTCGGCAGCCCGTTGTCGTCCCACCCCATCGGATAGAAGATGTTGCGACCGCGCATACGTTGAAAGCGGGCCGCGAGATCCATGTGCGTGTAGCTGAAGACGTGACCGATATGCAGACTGCCCGATGCGGTCGGTGGGGGAGTGTCGACACTGAACACGGATGCCTTGCCCTCCGTGAGTGCCGCGTCGCGATCGAATCGGTGGGTGCCTTCACGCTCCCATATGGCACCCCAAGTGGCCTCGAGCCCCTCGAGGGCTGGCTTGTCGGGAATGCCTGTGGCAGACGTCATCGCGTGAACTCCGGTCCGATATGCGCGGCACCGTGTCGTTTGGTGAGGTGCCTGATTGTGGTACGCACAGTTTATCGGGCGGCACGAGGCTGACTCGCTATCGCACCTCGCCGGTGTTCTTGATCGTGATCCGCTTGACCGACTTGTGGCCGTTGGCGTCGTAGATTCCCAGGGAGTACGTGGCGGTCGCGCTGTAGCAGCTGTAGTCGAGCTCGTCAGGGAAGTCGGCCTGTGTGCCGATGGTCGGGAGTTCCCAGCCCTGCCCGTTGGCTTTCGGGTCGTCTGTCGCGCCGACCGCAATGAAGACGACACTGCCTCCGGTCCCTGCCCACCGAAAACTCAGTGGAATGGGATTTCCCGTGCGGCTGTCGCACTGCACGGTCGGGGTGCCCGTCGTGAACGAAATGAGATCGGGGCCACTGGGCGGCGGCGGCGCGACGGTCGGGGTTGTGGTTGGGGTCGGGGGTGTGCTCGGTGCGCTGCTCGCGATCGGGGTGTCTGAGATGGTCACTGACGGGCTCGGAGTCGTCGTCGCCAGCGCGGCTGGCTTGCCGTTGCCAACCAGCAGCACGATCAGCACGACGATGAGCGCGATCAGAATCACTGCGCCAACACCGATGAGGGCAATGATCAACCGGCGCGACGTGTTTTTCTCCGGCTCGGCCGCGTCACCACCTGCCCGGGGTGCCGGGGCATCGAAGCGTTGCGTGGGGGTGTCGTCGCTCACGAGAAACTCCTCAGCGTTCTTCCGAGGACGCCCCCGGGTGGCTCACAGCATAGGGGCGGGGGATATCTGCCTCAACGGGCAGGCGGAGGTCACGGAGTGGGAGTGGGCGTCGGCGTTGGCGTCACTGTGGCAGTTGGGGTCGGTGCCGGGAC
>JBDUBG010000135.1:0-4668 GCA_040004215.1 Pseudolysinimonas sp.
CCCGGGAGCGCCCGACAGCTGCACCAGGTTCACGACGTCCTTGCCCTTTGACTGGAAATCGACTGTGTGGATGTACCACGCGCCCGCGAGGTCGACCTGGCCTGATGCCATGGCATCCTCAGCACCCACGCCACCGTTCTGCTCGGTCGAGAGCGTCATGTTGACGCCGTACTTCTTGTAGAAGCCGAGGCTCTGGGCGAGCTGATACGGCAGATAGATCTGCTTGTCGATGCCTCCGACCATCATGGAGACATTCGCGAGCGGTGCCGCGCTGGTACCTGGCGCAGCGGTGCCACCCGAGGTGCCGGCACATCCGGTGAGGGCAAATGCTGCTGCCCCCACGATGGCGGCTGCTGTGATGATGCGCTTCTTCATTGATGCACGATTCCTTTCAGTGTGCGCCGACGGGTGTCGGCAGGTGATGCGGGAAGTGACGACAGGATGGTCAGATCGCCTGAACCTCTGACCGGCTCGGCGGGCGCCACTTGAGCACGATGTGCTCCAGGAGGCTGATCAGGTACTCGGCCACGAGCGTGAATACGGCGACGATCACCATGCACGCGAAGACGGTGTCGGGGTCGAAACTGCCCTGCGCCTGGCTGATGATCAAACCGATCCCGTGACTGGCTCCGAGAATCTCGGCGACCAGCGCGCCGATGATGGCGAAGCCGAACGCAGTGTGCAGGCTCGCGATGATCCAACTCATGGCCGATGGAATCGTGACGTGTCGGGCGACCTGCAGGGGCGAAGCTCCGAGCACCCGCACATTGGCGATCAGGTTCTGATCGGCTTCGCGCACACCCTGATACGCATTGAAGAAGACCACGAAGAACACCAGCACCGCTGCCAGCAGGATCTTCGGAAAGATCCCAAAGCCGAACGCGACGAAAAAGATCGACCCGAGCACGATTCGAGGCACCGAGTTCAAGATCTTGATGTAAGGGCTGAACACCGACGCGAGGTAGCGGTTCGAGCCGAGCAAAATGCCGAAGATCACGCCGGTGA
The DNA here is from genome assembly GCA_040004215.1 of Pseudolysinimonas sp. GTDB lineage: Bacteria > Actinomycetota > Actinomycetes > Actinomycetales > Microbacteriaceae > Lysinimonas. The sequence continues at coordinate 1,006 of JBDUBG010000135.1, forward strand.
CCGTCCCCAACAGGAAGCCGAGGAAGGCCTCCTGAACGGTGACCCAGAGGTTCTCCCAGATCGACCCGAACGCGGTGCCGACCGTAAACAGTCGGACCAGACTGTCCCAAATCCCGGTTGGCTGGCCGAAGAAGAACTTGTCGACCCAGTGGACTTCAGTGAACCACTGCCAGCCGCCGAAAACGAAGACGACCACGGCGACCCGGCCGAGCCAAATCCGCAGGGTTCGCTGCCGACGAGCTCTCCGGCTCGACAGTTGAAGGTCGGTTTCCGGCTCGGTCTCGGGCGGGATCGGATACACCCCGTAGTTCTCGATTACCGCGGTCATGCCGCACCCGCCGAATGCGCGTAGGCCAGAGTGACCTCTTCTTTCAACGACTCCCAGATCTGGCCCTGAAGTTCCAGGAACCGCTCCTCGTGCCGGATCGCCTGCACGTCACCGCGCGGCCGTGGCAAATCGATATCGAAGATGTCTTTGACGGTGCCAGGGCTGCTGGTCATGATGACGACCCGGTCTGACAGGGTGACGGCCTCGTCAAGATCGTGCGTGATGAAAAGCACAGACGGCCGCAGCTCTTCCCAGAGCTGAAGGAGTTCGCCCTGCATGATCGCTTTTGTCTGCACGTCGAGCGCTCCGAACGGCTCATCCATCAGCAGAATGCGAGGTCGGTTGATCAGAGCAGCCGCCATCGCGACCCTCTTCCGCATTCCGCCGGACAACTGGTGCGGATACCGATCCTCGAACCCGTTGAGACCCACTCGCCGCAGCCAGTCCAGTGCCAGCGTCGTTGCCTTGACTTTGGGCGTGCCCAGCAGGATCGGCCCCATCATGACGTTGCCGAGCACTGTCTTCCAGGGGAACAACGAATCCGCCTGGAACATGTAGCTGACTCCACTGGTGATCCCGTCGACCCGCTGTCCACCGACGGTGACAAAGCCAGCGCTCGGATGTTCGAGCCCGGACACCTGGGCGAGCGTGGTCGACTTGCCGCATCCGGTCGGCCCGACGATGGCGCAGAACTGACCAGGCTCGACGGTCAACGACACGTCCTGGATGGCGGTGAAGGTCTCGCCCTTGGGGGTGAGGTACCGCTTGGTGAGGCCCACAATGTCGATGCGGGCGGCGTCATCCGGAGTGTCAGCAATCGAATCCTGCTGTGGGGATGAGGGGTGGGGAGTACCCATGCGCGGCAGACCTCTCTGTCTTTGCGTTGCTGTTCGAGCCATCCTGCGCGGGGAGCCGCGGCGCTGTCGCGCTTGTGCGCCATTGGCCATTTGTGCGCATTTCGGAAGGTTTCGCGCATTCTGCGCAGTGCGGCAGAGCGGCAGCACAGCGATAATCAGGTCACGATGCGACGACGGATCAGAAAGCTCTCGAGCCAAATCTTCTTGGCTCAGTTGGTGATTCTGACCGTCTCGTTGGCTGTCGCATTCGCGCTTTTCGCCCAGACCACCCGTGACAACCTCGATCACGAATACCAAACCCGCGCGGCAGCGATTGCTCAGACGTTCGCCGAGAACGAAACAATCCAAGGTTGCATTCCCACTGGCGCGGCGAGTTGCGCCAGCGAGGTGCAGTCGTTGGCGTCGAAAGCGGCTGCACGCACGGGCGCGGCATACGTCGTCGTTATCGATCTCAGCCGGGTGCGTCATTCCCACCCGAACCCGCAACTGATCGGGCAGAAGGTGAGCGAGCCGATCATGGTTCGCGATGGGAAAACCCATCTCGGGGTCGACTCCGGGTCTACTGGCGTCACGGCGAATGCCCGAGTGCCGCTGTACTCCACGACCGGAGTTCTGGTCGGTGAGGTGTCGGTCGGCATCCAAGAGAGTTCGGTCTCGAGCGAGTTGCTGTCGCAGTTGCCGACCTACGCGATCTGGGTGGCCGCGGTTCTAGCGATCGGAGGGTTGGCGTCATTCGCGCTCGCTACCGTCCTCAAGCGCAGGACCTTTGGCCTCGAGCTGGATGAGGTCGCACGGCTGCTGCAAGAGCGAGAAGCAACGCTGCACGGCATCCGCGAAGGGGTGATCGCGATCGATCCGGCAGGTCGAGTCAGTGTGGTCAACGACGAGGCGCAGCGTCTTCTTCAGCTCCCGCCGCGCTCGCTAGAACACCGCCTCGACGAGATTCTCGAGCCGGGTCCACTCCGTGATGCTCTCACCGGCACCAGCACGGTAAAGGATGCGATCGTCATGACCGACGACCACTGCCTGGTGATCAATCGGATGCCGGTCATCCTGGCAGGCCGACCCCACGGATCGGTCGTGACGCTGCAGGATCGCACGAACCTGGAGGCGCTCAGCCGCGAACTCGATGGCGAACGCAGCTTTACCGAGTCGCTCCGAGCCCAGCAGCACGAGTTCGCGAACCGCATGCATGCGATCGCCGGGCTGTTGGAACTCGGGCGATCCGACGAGGCGCTCGACTATATCCAAGAGATCCGGGGCGGTTCGGCCGACTTCGACCAAATACTTCGGACGCGCATCGCCGCACCCCAGATTGTTGGACTGCTGCTCGGCAAAGCTGCCGAGGCGCACGAGCGGGGCATCGATCTGACCGTCACAACTGACACCTTCCTGAGCGAGGCGCCCGGTCATGTGCAGGCCCTGACGACCATCCTCGGCAACCTCATTGACAATGCCTTCGATGCGTTGACGCCCCGGCGACCGCCCCGACGTGTGGAGGTGAGCGTTGTCGAAACGCCGGAATCGTTGACCGTCATCGTCTCGGACAACGGTCCGGGGCTGCCCAACAGTGCCATCCCGCAGATCTTCTCCAACGGTTACACCACCAAGCGCGGCTCGCTGGTCAGACACATCGGACTCGGGCTGTCTCTCGTCGACAAGACGGTCAGCAAACTGGATGGCTCGATTTCGGTGAGTCAGGGTCCTGGAGCAACGTTCACGGTCGTGCTTCCGCTGACAGCAACGAATGCACCGATCGGTGCGCGATGAGCGGCACGTCGCTGAGCGTCCTCGTCGTCGACGACGACTTTCGTGTCGCGTCGTTGCATGTCGACTTCGTCGAGCGAGTGGAGGGATTCCACGTGGTCGGAGATGCCCACAGCGGTGGCGAAGCACTCGACATGGCGGGATCGTTGCATCCGGATCTCGTGCTAATGGACATCTACCTCCCTGACATAGATGGATTGGCCACCCTTCAACAGATGTTGAGTCTGCCCTCACCGCCCGCCGCGATCGTGATCTCGGCGGCAAATGACGTCGCGAGCGTGCGCTCCGCCCTGCGCCTGGGGGTCGTCGACTACCTGGTCAAGCCCTTCGGCTTCGCGGCGCTCTCTGAGCGGTTGACAACCTTCCGGCTCGCGAACGAACGACTCGATCAGCTTCCGAACGAGGCGACTCAGGGTGACATCAACCGCGTCTTCGAGCAGTCGCGACCCATTCGGCGCAAGCCTTCAGGATCGGAATTCAGTCGGTTGGCTCCCACTCTTCAGGCCGTTTACGACGCCATTGCAGCGGCAGACACTGGCTTGTCTGCGGCTGAGATAGCGGGCTCGCTCGGGGTCAGTCGAGCTACCGCTCAGCGTTCACTGACCCAGCTCGAGCAGAGTGAGGCGATTCTGCTCGACCTGAGATACGGGCGAACGGGCCGACCAGAACATCGCTACACGCTGCGCCGTCGCGGCTGACGCCCACGCGAAT
>JBDUBG010000175.1:0-4629 GCA_040004215.1 Pseudolysinimonas sp.
ACCACGTACGACGGCAAGCTCTACACCGCGAAGGTCGTTGGCATCGACCCCGTCGTTGACCTGGCCGTCATCAAGCTCACCAACGCCAGTGGATTGCAGCCGATCGAGTTCGGCGACTCATCCAAGATCAACGTGGGCGATCAGGTTGTCGCCATTGGTGCCCCTCTCGCGCTGCCCAACACGGTGACTGATGGCATCGTCAGTGCACTGAACCGCAGCATCCAGATTGCTTCATCTGCGGTGCCAGACAGTTCCGGCTCCGGCGACAACTCGACCCCCGGCGACGGCTCAAGCCCCTACAACTTCTGGAACTTCGGCAACGGCAACGGCAACGGCAAGGGTAACGGCGGATCGGGCAACGGCTCGAGTTCAGCTCAAACGGCCGACATCTCGTTGCCGGTCATCCAGACGGATGCCGCGATCAACCCCGGCAACTCGGGTGGCGCACTGCTCGACAGTGACGGCAAGCTGATCGGCATCAACGTCGCGATCGCGAGCACCGGCAGCACCAGCGGTTCGGGCCAGTCGGGTTCGATCGGAGTCGGCTTCGCCATTCCCTCCGACCTCGCCCAGCGCATCAGTCAGGAGATCATCAAGACCGGTAAGGGCAGTCACGGTCTGCTCGGCGCCTCGGTGACGACCGCGACCAGCGACAAGAGCTCGGTCGTGGGTGCACTGATTGCGGATGTCTCTGCCGGCGGGGGTGCAGACAAGGCCGGAATCAAGAAGGGCGACGTCGTCACCTCCTTCAACGGATTGCCGATTACTGACAGCACAGACCTGACGGCTCAGGTGCGCACCCTTGCCCCCGGTAGCAGTGCCAAGTTGGTCTACGTGCGCGGATCGGGCTCGACCACCGTCACGGTGACGCTCGGGACGCTCAGCCTCTGATCCGTTCGGAAGGCCGCTGATAGGCTCGTGCGACAATGGCTGAGCCTCGCACCGGCGTCTCGTACGTCATGCCCGTCCTCAACGAGGCAGGCTATGTCGAGGCGGCAATCCGGAGCGTGCTCGACCAGGACTACAGCGGCCCCGTCGAGGTCGTGCTGGCGCTCGGTCCCTCCCACGACGGCACCTACGAGATCGTGCAACGGTTGGCCGCAGCGGATGCCCGCATCCGCCTGGTCGAGAACCCCGGCATGGACATTCCCATCGGCCTCAATCTCGCGATCAAGTCAGCACGGTATCCGGACATCATCCGGGTGGATGCCCACACGGAGCTGTCGCCCGGCTACACGACGCGCGGCGTCGACGATCTCGAGCGCACGGGCGCGGCGAGCGTCGGCGGCATCATGGTTGCGACGGGGGAGCCGGGCTTTCAGGTCGCGGTCGCCCGGGCATACAACAGCCGCTTCGGACTCGGCGGTGGCGCGTATCACGGGAGCGCCGCCGTGGCGGGTCCGGCCGAGTCTGCCTATCTGGGCGTGATGCGAGCTGACGCGCTCGCAGAAGTCGGTGGCTTCGATGAGACGTTGCGCCGCGGTGAGGATTGGGAACTCAACTACCGCTTCAGGCAGGCCGGCAAAGTGGTCTGGCTCGACCCCGAGCTGCGTGTCACATACTGGCCGCGCAGCACCCCAGCCAAGCTGGCGCGGCAGTTCTTCGCGACCGGCGTCTGGCGCGCCGAGTTGGTGCGGCGGCTCGGATCGCGCAACCCGCTGCGCTTTTTCGCCCCGCCCGTTCTGGTGATCGCAACCGTGCTGTCGATCATCGCGATTCCGCTGCATGCGACCGGTCTGTTGCACGGGCTCGCCGGGTGGATCGTCGCGCTTGTCTACCTGGGCCCGGTGCTCTATGTGGCCCTGCTGATCGTCGCGGCACTTACCAGCTCTGGCTCGTTCGCGGATCGGCTGCGTTTCATGATGGTGATCGCCATCATGCACTTCAGCTGGGGAACCGGATTTCTGCGCGGCTTCATCCGCGGCGCCGGCGATGCGGTCGACACCTCGCGCACCGAGAGCTGACTGGCCGCGCCCGACCGGTCGCGCCCGCCCGGTCGCACCTGACCAGTCAGAGAACCTTGAGAGTACGGGCTTAGCCGCACTCTCAACGCTGAAAGTACGCATATGTGCGTACTTTCAGGGGGAAGGGGAAGGGGAAGGGGAAGGCGGCGATCAGCCGAGCCAGCCCTCCGCGAGCAGTCTGCGCACCACCCGGTCGCCCGCCGAACCGTCGTCCAGCGGAGTAAAGCGGGCGCGCCAGGCGGCGCGACGCGCGGCGAAGGCGGCAGCTGCGGCATCCGCACCCCGTATCGCCGCGAGCAGGCCAGAGCGGTCGCTCACGACCGGCCCCGGCGCCTCGGCGAGCAAGTCGAAGTAGAAGCCGCGCAGGTCGGTGCTGTAATGCGCCAGGTCGGGAGTGAAGAAGATTATTGGCTTGTCGGTGCCGACCACGTCGAACATCGCCGAGGAGTAGTCGGTGACGAAGACATCGGCCACCTGCAGCAGATCGGCCATGTTGGGGTAACTGGTGACGTCGATGAGGCGATCAGCCTCCAGATCTTGGCCGTACCGGATTGTTCGCGAGTGGCCGCGCACCAACAGCACGTGATCGTCGCCCAACTCGCCCGCGAAGCTGGCCAGGTCGACGTAATCCACCATCTCGGTGCGGTCGTCGCGCCACGTGGGCGCGTAGAGCACGACCCGCGCGTCGTCTGGCAGCGCCAGTGAACGGCGCACCGCCGGGACGCGGGCTGCGTGGGCGAACACATCATTGCGCGGGTAGCCGTCTTGCCAGATCGGCGCGCGCGGCGCGTATGCCGATGCGAAGATCTCGGCGCTGTACGGGTTCTGCGCGAGCAGGGCATCCCACCGCCGGCTCTCGCGCTTCACGGCGATGCGGGTGCGCAGGCCGGGATTGCGATCGAGTCCCAGGCGTTTCAGCATCGTGCCGTGCCAGGTCTGCAGAACGTGCTGGTGCGGGTGCCGCCTGAACCGCTTGCGCAGCCAATCGTTGACGACGAGTACGCGTGCCGAGCCGCGAACGCGCCACCACTCACGGCTTCCCTCGACGATGGGCACCGCACCTTCTGGCACGGCGACCGAGCGATCGACGACGCTCCAATACCGTGCCGTCTGCGGGCGACGAACGGCGAGAGCACGATCAATACCGAGCGGATTGTCAGAACTGGATTGGCCGTAGAAGCTCTCAAAGAACACCGCGTCTTCTGCGGTGTGTCGGGCACGCCGGTACTGCCGCTCGAGCCGCTTCTGCGCACTGACCCCCAACTCATCGTCTGCCAGCGGTGCCGACACGCGCAGTACCAGTCCGCCCGCAACCGCCAGAATCTTCGCGCGGAACAGAGGATGCCGCAGCTCGCCCGGCAGCTCAGCCGCGACCTCGACGCGCGCCGTGCCGTCGAGCGTGAGCCGGTAGTCGCCTGATGGCAACGCCAGGCCCGGGGTTCCCCAGCGCGGCGAGAGCAGCTGGAACATGGCGGTGACCCGGCCCTCGGCAGCGGTCGGCGAGTCGGCGGTGCGCTGGGTGCGTGCGCCGTCCAGTCGGATGCGCGCGACCGGTGCGAGCGGATCGATGGTCACCCTGAGAGCAGGAGCCGCTTCGTCCTCGAACGCGATCTGTGTCACGCGCGCTCGGACCGTCATCGGAGCCGGTACCTCGACAACCGCGAGACCGAGCGCCGCCGCGACCCCGCTGCGCCGCAAAGTCTCGGCGAGCACGCGGTCGGTCGCGCGTCCGTCGAGCAGGTCGAAGTTTTCATCGCGCAGCCATGCCGAATGATGGGACGCCGCGATCGCCTCGGCGGACCCACCGACGGCAACGGCCTCCAGCCTGGCCAGCACATCGTGCCAGTTGCTCAACTGCTGGCCGCCCGCGAACGCCCGGTACGGCAGGTAGAGCCCGCGGCGCTGCGCATAGTGCTCCAGGTCGGGAGCGAGGAAGACGATCGGGCCACCCACCAGGCTGAAGTCGTAGGCAATCGACGAGTAGTCGGTCACCAGAGCATCGACGGCCGGCAGCGCAGGGGTGATATCGGCGAGCAAATCGGCGCCGAGCATCCGGATGCGGTCGGAGCGGGTCGGACCGCCGGCGTAGTCACCCTTGCCGAGCGGGTGGGTGCGCACCAGGAGCACGGCGTTCGTGCGGGTCAGCCAGGCAACGATGGTGGCCCAGCCGGCCTCGTCGGGTGCCCCGGGATCTGCCGCTCCGTCGCGCCAGGTCGGGGCGAACAGGATCACCCGCGCGTCGGGGGGCAGTTCACCGACCGCAGTTGTGAGCATCGTCTGCGCGGCAGTGCTGCGCTCATCGACCGAGTCGTTCAGCAGAACATCATCTCGGGGGTCGCCGGTCACGACGACTCGCGACGGTGCCACTCCGAATGCACTCACGATGCGCGGCGCCACCAGTGCAGAAGCGACCGGAAACAGTCCGATGCCTCCGCCCGCGAACCGGTACGCACGGGCGAGTACGGCGCGGACCAGGCGGTGATTCGGCAGGAACGAGACGCGCAGGGTGGCGTCCGAATCGAGATGCAGCCGCTTCAGGGGGACGCCGTGCCACAGCTGCACGACGAATCCACCGCGGGTCGCGTAGCGGTTCACGTCGCCGAACCCGTGAGTGACCACGAGCACCCGAGCACGCAGCGTGAGACGGAAGCCGCGCCATCCACCC
>JBDUBG010000187.1:0-4617 GCA_040004215.1 Pseudolysinimonas sp.
GTGAATACCACCACCGCCAACCTGCTGCTGATTTTCGGCTTGATCACCCTGGCTGCACTGATCGCGGCTGGCGTCGCGGGAACCATCGTGGTGCGCGTCGCACTGCGTCCCCTCGGGCGCGTGGTGGCGACCGCCACCCGCGTCTCAGAGCTCGAGCTGGCCACGGGCGAGGTCAGCCTGGCTGAGCGGGTTCCGGATGCCGACACCGACACGCACACCGAGGTCGGCCAGGTGGGAGCAGCCCTCAATCGCCTGCTCGGACATGTCGAAGGCGCCCTGATCGCTCGACAGGCCAGCGAAGACAAGGTGCGACAGTTCGTCGCCGACGCGAGTCACGAGTTGCGCACGCCGCTGGCCTCGATTCGCGGCTACTCCGAGTTGACGCGGCGCGGTGGCCACACCTTGCCCGACGACGTGGTGCGCTCGCTGGGCCGCATCGAGTCGGAGTCGATCCGGATGACGTCGCTCGTCGAGGACCTGCTGCTGCTTGCTCGACTCGACGCGGGCCGCGAGCTGGTGCTGGGCGATGTCGACCTGCTCCCACTGGTCGTGGATGCGATGAGCGACGCTCACGCGGCTGCCCCGGACCACACGTGGCTGATTCACACGCCCGACTCGCCGGTCATCGTCACCGGCGACGGCGGACGCCTTCACCAGGTCGTCGCGAACCTGCTGGCCAACGCGCGGGCACACACCCCGTCCGGCAGCAGCGTTTCCCTCACGCTTGCCGGCGACAGCGGCGACGCGGTGATCACGGTCGAGGATGACGGTCCAGGGATCTCGCCCGGCTTGCTTCCCGTGCTATTCGAGCGTTTCGCGCGAGGTGACGGTTCACGTTCCCGCGCGACCGGAGGCACCGGGCTCGGATTGGCGATCGTCGCGGCGGTCGTCGACGCGCATGCGGGCACGGTCAGCGTGACCAGCGAGCCAGGTGACACGAGGTTCGTCGTCAGCATCCCGTTGCGCCTGCCGTCCGTCGCCCACATCGGGTGATTGGATGGGCACCGCCCTGATTTCCACCCGAGAGTCGACTCCGCCGCGATGACCCGTTCCGCCGTTCCCCGTCGCGGCGTGCTGCTGCGCGCTGGAGCTGCGTTTGCCGCGGTGATCGCGCTGGCGGCTGGAGGACTCGGGCTCGCGCTGGTATCGGCGGGCGCGGCATCCGCAAGTCTCGGTTCGGTGCCCGCCGAGGTCAGCGTTTACGTGTCGAGCGGGGCGATGGTCGCGCGCCTGAACGATGTTTACGGGCCGAACGCGTCTGGCACCGCTGGCATCAAGTTCGACGACACCACCAAGCCTGGCCCGATCAGTCGGGTCTACGAATGGACGGACGCTCGGCTCGCCAACCGCCCAACCGATCATCCGGTGCAGCTCACCAACAACTGGGTGGTGCCGATCACGATCGGCGGTAAGTCGGTCGGTCTCGCCACCATCTGGATCAACCCGCAGACGGTCGAGCCGGAGCTTGCGAGCTTTGTGCCGACGGCGTCGCTCGGCACTGCGCTGGACGCCGTGCCTGCAACCGCGGCGCTGGTGCGGTACGACCGATTCAGCGCCTGGCTGGCGCTGGCAGACGGGACGGTCACGCCACTGGTCGCTGGCACATCGGGCTTGACTGCTCCCGTACCCGTCGAGTCGCTCAAGCTTTCGCCGACGACTCCTGCCCCCATGGCGACGACAGAGCCCAACACCGGCTTGGCGCTCGCGATCGGCATCGTCGCGCTGATCGCCGTCATCATCGTGGTGGCCCTCTTGATGCCGCGAGCTCGTCGCGCCCTGAAGAAAGCGGCACCGGATGCCGCGCCCGCATCGGTCGAAACGGTTGAGCCGGATCGGCAGCCCGAGTCAACCCCGGAGCCAGCGACCGCAGCATCCACACCTGCTGCCCCCACGCCGGTCGCCACGGACCCTGCTGTGCGCAAGCCCGCGACCACCAAGCCCGCCGCCACCAAGCCCGCGACCACCAAGCCCGCCGGGCCCCGTCCGAGCGGACTGACGCCGACGACGGCAAAGGCCGCCAAGCCGGCGACGTCGAAGCCGACGTCGGGCACGAGTGCCCGGTCTGGCCCCCCGGTGTCGAAGCCCGCCACCCCGAAACAGCCTCCCCGGCCGCGCACGCCCAAGCCGCCATCCGACTCCGCGCCCTGACCCGGGTTTGCGGGGATCGACAACGTCCCGTACGCTTACCAAGGCCGTAGACCGCTGGTGTCCGCCGAATCCGTGAGGGTTCGATGGAACAAATCCCGCGCAGGCGTATGAGGTAGGTCCCTGGTTCATCCGGGTATTCAGCTCCGTGCGTCAGCGCCGGAGCTTTTTTGTTGGCTGAAAGAGCGCATCGCGGCCGCATCCATGAATACCAACCAGGAAAGAGCGCCATGGCGAACAAGGAAGCAACGGTCGCCGAGCTGACGGATTTGTTCCGCAACTCGAACGCGGTCGTGCTCACCGAGTACCGCGGCCTCACGGTCGCGCAGCTGAAAACGCTGCGCGGAACAATCCGTGAGAACGCGAGCTATGCCGTGGTGAAGAACACGCTGACCAAGATCGCGGCGAACGAAGCGGGCATCACCGCTTTCGACGACGAACTCGCTGGCCCATCGGCCATCGCGTTCGTGCACGGTGACACCGTGACCGTGGCCAAAGCCCTGCGTGACTTCTCCAAGGCCAACCCTCTGCTCGTGGTGAAGGGCGGCTATTTCGATGGCGCGCCCCTGACCGCCGAAGAGGTGGGCAAGCTCGCCGACCTGGAGAGCCGTGAAGTACTGCTGGCCAAGCTGGCCGGTCTCTTCAAGGCGCCCCTGTTCGGAGCTGCCTACCTGTTCCAGGCGCCGCTGTCGAAGGCCGTTCGCACGGTCGACGCGCTGCGCGAGAAGCAGGAATCCGCGAGCTGATCGTCCTCTTCGACGATCCACACATCCATCAGATTCATCCAGCAACTAGGAGTTAGAAATGGCAAAGCTCAGCACTGATCAGCTGCTCGACGCGTTCAAGGAGCTCTCGCTCATCGAGCTCAGCGACTTCGTCAAGAAGTTCGAAGAGACCTTCGAGGTCACCGCGGCCGCCCCGGTCGCCGTCGCCGCTGCCAGCGGTGGCGCTGCTGCCCCGGTCGAAGAGGTCGAGGAGAAGGATTCCTTCGACGTCGTCATCGAGGCCGCGGGCGAGAAGAAGATCCAGGTCATCAAGGAGGTGCGCACCCTCACCAGCCTCGGCCTCGGCGAGGCGAAGGCACTCGTTGACAACGCCCCCTCGGTCGTTCTCGAGGGCGCGAACAAGGAAGCTGCAGAGAAGGCCAAGGCAGTTCTCGAAGAGGCCGGCGCAACCGTCACCCTCAAGTAGTCGTTCGCGGGCAGCAGTCCGCCTCGCGCGAAGGCGCCGTTCCTCCGGGAGCGGCGCCTTCGTCGTTGGGTCGTGCTCGATGTCTGCTGTCAGGAAACCGGGACGAAGCGAGCCCTGGCCAGGTCGACGCGGAAGTGACCGCCAGACCATTTCAGCGGGGTGCTCTCGGCGCGGTAGTACTCGAGCGCTCGGGCCTCGTGATCGGCAACGGCATGGCCGGAGGCGCGCACCACCCGCCACCACGGAACATCCGACCCGTAGTAGGACATCACCTGCCCGACGCCGCGCGCGGCCCGCGACCCGATCGCCGCCGCCACGTCGCCGTAGCTCATCACCATGCCCTCGGGTATTGCGGCCACCACATCAAGAACACGGCTGACGAAGTCGTCATTCGGCGGAGCCACCGGCGTGGGCTCGACGCTAGAGGTTGAGCGCGCCGAGGTTGTCGCCGTAGGGTGTCTGCCCGACGATCTCGAAGCCGACCGCCTTGAAGAACTCCTCAGGGCCGCCTTCTCCGCCACCCCACACGACGGTGGCCCGGGCGAAGCCGCGCGCGCGCGCCTCGTCAGCGAAGCTCTGGATCGCGAAGCGACCGACGCCCATGCCTTGTGCGCCGTCGGCAACCTCAACGCGCCACACTGCGGCGCGCAGGTATTCCTCGGGGGAGTCCGCGTCAAACGCGCCCATGATGTAGCCGACGACAAGTTCGCCGTCGAGCACCACTCGCGGCCACGAACCGGCCGGATCGAGCTTGTCTTCGGCGTGGGTATAGGTCTCGGGTTCGATGAAGGCTTCTTGCCCTGGCTTGAGGGTGAGGTTGTTCGCCGCGACGATCGTCTGCGCCGTCAACTCCTGAAGGGTGAGGTCAGCCATGCCAACAGGCTAACCCGCGCACCCATGTTCCGCCCAGGTATCTCGACATCAAGATACTTCAGAAAAGCGCTAGGCTTGCCTGCGGCCCTGAATAACGGGGTTTTCAGGCGGGAAAGGTGATGTACGTGGTCAACAAGATCAAGGTCGAAGGCAAGGTCGTCGAGCTCGACGGCGACGAGATGACGCGCATCATCTGGCAGTTCATCAAAGACCGCCTGATCCATCCGTACCTCGACATCGACCTCGAGTACTACGACCTCGGCATCGAGAACCGCGACGCGACCAACGACCAAGTCACGGTTGACGCGGCCCACGCGATCCAGAAGTACGGCGTCGGCGTGAAGTGCGCCACCATCACCCCCGACGAGGCCCGCGTCGAGGAGTTCGGCCTGAAGCAGATGTGGAAGA
>JBDUBG010000106.1:0-4615 GCA_040004215.1 Pseudolysinimonas sp.
CAACGCCGTAGAGATTCGCGGCGGGGTGGCCGGCAATGTGATCCCTGATGAGGCAGTTGTCACCGTCAACTACCGCTTCGCGCCGAGCCGTGATGCCGCGCAGGCTGAAGCCGTCGTGCGTGCGCTGTTTGCCGACTTCGAGGTCGACATCACCGACCTGGCTGAGGGCGCGCGTCCAGGTCTCGATGACCCGCTCGCGCTGGCGTTCATGAGTGCGGTCGGCGGCGAGGCTAAGCCGAAGTACGGGTGGACGGATGTGGCCCGCTTCGCGGCACTGGGCATCCCGGCAGTGAATTACGGGCCTGGCGACCCCTTGCTGGCTCACGCCGACGACGAGCGCGTGCCCGTCGACCAGATTGAGCGCTGCGAGCGGGGCCTGCGGGCGTGGCTGAACGGCTGGTAAGCCTCTGGCGAATGTGGTGGGCGAAGGTCGTCGTGATCTTCGTCGCCTCACGGGTCGTGACCACCGTGATCATGGTGAGCTTCGCCAACATGCAGGGCCCCACGTACTGGACGGGGCCGAAGCCCAACTACTTCGCCTACGCCGCGATCTGGGACTCCGACTGGTATCGCATCGTGTCGCTTGCGGGGTACCCAGCGCAGCTGCCCATCGGCGGTGACGGTCACGTCACGCAGAACGCCTGGGCATTCTTGCCGGGTTACCCGGCTGTGGTGCGGGGTTTCTTGCTGGTCGGCATTCCCTTCGAGTACGCCAGCGTCATCGTGTCGCTCGCGTTCGCGCTCGGTGCTGCGCTGCTCTTCTACCATCTGATGGCGCGCGTGCTTCCGAGCGGTACCGCGCTGTTCGCGGTCGTGTTGTTCTGCACTGCGCCGCTGTCGCCGATTCTGCAGGTCGGCTATGCCGAGTCGATGCAGCTGTTCTTCCTGTTTCTCGCGCTGCTGCTGTTTCAAGATCGCCGCTACTACCTGATGATTCCGGTGATCGGGATCGCGGCGCTCACGCGCCCCAGCGGCCTCGCGTTCGCCGTCATGCTGCTGCTGCACCTGGTGCACCGATTGGTCACTCGGGCGCGGGACCCGTTCCCCTGGCGCGAGCGGATTGCCGTGATCGTCGTCGGACTCTCGAGCGCCTTTCTCGGGGTGCTCTGGCCCCTCGTGGCGTGGATCGGAACCGGCGTGCCTGGGGCATACACCGACACCGAGCTCGCCTGGCGGGCGGGTTACGTCGGCTATCAGGACCTGCTGCCGTTCGCTCCCTGGGTGCAGGGCTCGCAGTGGTGGCTGAGCTGGATCAACGTTCCCGAGGCGACCATCGTCGGACCGATCGTGCTGGTGATGGTGGTGGGTCTGTTCGCGATTCTGCTCTTCACGTCGCCACTGCGTCGGCTCGGCGTCGAGGTGCGGTTGTGGCTGGCCGGGTACGCCGTCTATCTGTTGGCGGTGTTCTTTCCGCAGTCGAGCACTTTTCGACTGTTCATGCCGTTCGCCCCGGCATTGGGGGCGGTGGCGATGCCACGCTCGCCCGTCTATCGAGTCGCCATGGTGGTGCTGGGCGTCGCGGGGCAGGTCGGCTGGGTGGCGATTTGCTGGTTCTATGCGAGCCCTGACTGGAGTCCGCCGTGATCTGGTAGCGGGGGCCATGGAGCGGCCGTGGTCGGCTGACCCTCCGATGATGCGGGATAATGATTAGGTATCCATCGAAAGGGGACACCACATGGCAGCCATGAAGCCGAGGACTGGCGACGGAGATATGGAGGCCGTTAAAGAGGGTCGACTCATCATCGTGCGTGTCCCGCTTGAAGGTGGCGGTCGCCTCGTCGTATCGGTCAATGACGCTGAAGCGAAAGAGTTGCGTGACGCGCTGGTCGGCGTCGTCGGCGCTGCCTAGTCAGAAACCTTGACGAGCTGAAGCAGCCCGTCGCCCGCGGTACTCACCGCCGAGATGACCGCCGATGATTCGGCGATCGTGGTCAGCAGCGTGCGGAAGTCTTCTGCGGTGTCATCTCGTCGCGCAGGGTCTGCCACTCGCCCGCGCCAGAGCGCGTGGGCGACCAGCACGAGACCGCCCCGGCGCACGATTCGCAGGGCGTGCTCGACGTAGTCGAGCACCGAGCCCTCGTCGGCGTCGACGAACACCAGGTCGTATGCCCCGTCGTTCATGCGGGGGAGAACCCCTGCTGCGCGCCCGGTAATGAGCCGGATGCGATTGGCTGGCACGCCGCCAGCAGCGAACGCCGAGCGGGCATACTGCTGGTGATCGAGTTCGATGTCGATCGAGGTGAGCACTGCATCCGGAGCACCGGTGAGCAACCAGAGGCCGCTGACTCCCGCGCCGGTTCCGATCTCCAGGATCGAGTGGGTCGAACTCGCCGCGGCCAGCACCGCCAAGTGAGCGCCGGTGGCAGGCGAGACGGGATCGACCCCGAGTTCGAGGGAATGCTGCCGAGCGGTCACGATCGCGGGGGACTCGACGACGAAGTCCTCGGCGTACTTCCAGCTCAGTTCCTTGTCGGCCACAGTTGCACTCTAGAGCGGTGCTCGGCGTGAGCACGTATCCTTGCCGGGTGTCCTTTGGGTTGACCTTCGACAAGCTGATCATCATCGCGGTGATCGCTGTCTTTCTGATTGGTCCAGATCGGCTGCCCGGTTACGCCGCCCAGCTTGCGCGGCTGGTTCGTTCGCTGCGCGGGATGGCCGACGGGGCGAAAGATCGCATGCGCGAAGAGATGGGTCCCGAGTTCGACGAGGTCGACTGGAAGAAGCTTGATCCGCGCCAGTATGACCCGCGCCGCATCATCCGCGAGGCGCTGCTCGACGACCTGACTGCCCCGTCCGCAGCGGCGGCAACAGCTACGGCGGCAGCGGCAGCGGCAGCAGCAGCAGATACTGCCGCGGTCACCGAAGCTGACGGCGAGAAGCCGAAGTCGGCCGCGTTGCCCACGAATGTGGAGACAGCGTACGAGACACGGCAACGTCGGCTGGGCAAGGGTCGGCCGGCACCCTATGACGCCGAAGCGACGTAATCCGGCTTCGTTGGACTGCGGCCCACAAGTCCTCTGAAAGAGTGACGACGATGACGATGGACGGGCACGAGGTTAGTTCTGACCACGCAGAGAAGCCGCTGAGCATAATGACATCGTGCGGTATCGGTTCCTGATTCAAGCGGCAGCGCTCTTCGCGTGGGCCACTTTAGTTGCCGTTGTGACGGACCTCGTCATCTACCCACGCATTCACTCCGCGTGGGCCTTGACGATCGCGCAGGTTCTCATCTATTGCGCCATGATTCTGCCGATTGTCCTGTGGGCAAGGCACACGTTTCAGGACTTCGTCTCGCCTCGGTGGCAGCGCCTAGTCGCGGTGCTGCTTGTGGCAGTTTCGCTGATCATCGCCGCCGCTGTGGCGCATCACGAGATTGAGTGGATCGGGACTGTGCTCCGCGTTGCCGCCGCCGCCCTGGGCGAGGAGCTCATCTTCCGCGGATTCATCTGGGAGAGGACAAGGAGCGCAGGATGGGGTGCGTCGCTGGTGATCGCCGTCAACGTCGTCGCGTTCACCCTCTGGCATATCCCTTCCGTGATTGCTGGATTGAACTCAGCATCAGTGGGAACATTCGCGATCCTGCTCCTGGTTGGCCTGATTCTGTGCGTCCTACGACTGGTCACCCGAAGCCTCATCCTCCCGACTGCCGCGCACTTCGCCATAGACATCATCTGAACGCACGACCCAGGAGACAGACAACGCCCGTCCGCCAGCCAGAGCGTGCACCGAGTCGATCGTGTCGTCTTGCGAAGCTCTGCGGGCGGCGCTCAGCCGCAAGAGTGCGGCACGTGGGCCGCTACGATCGCTGACATGTCGCAGCCCACCCCCAGTGCTCCGCCCCGCGAACTCCGCACCGCGACACTGGTGCGCTATGCGGCGGGCTCGATCGGCACCGGCGGTTTCGCCACCCTGCCAGGCCTCGTGCTGGTCTACTTCCTGACCGACACGCTCGGCGTAGCAGCCATCGTCGCCGGCCTCCTGGTCACGGTCGCGAAGGTCTGGGACGTGATCATCGATCCGGTGATCGGCGCCCGCAGCGATCGCAGCCTGTCCCGCTCCGGATCGCGACGCCGGTTCATGCTGCTGGGCGCCATCCTGCTGCCGGTGTTCTTCGTCGTCACATTCGCGGTGCCCCAGGGGCTCGGCACCGTCGGTTCTGGCATCTGGGTTTTCTTGGCCTTCGTGCTGGCGGCGACCGCGTTCAGCCTGTTCCAGGTGCCATACATCGCCTTGCCTGCCGAGCTCGTCGCGGGGTACGACGCCCGCACCCGCCTGCTGTCTGCTCGGGTCGTGGTGCTGACCTTCGCGATCCTGCTATTCGGGGCTGGTGGTCCTGCGCTCCGCAGCCTTGGCGGCACAGATCCGCATCTCGGCTACCTGCTGATGGCGATTGTCGCGGCGGTGGTGCTCGGCGTCGGGATGGTGGTGGCGAGCTTCTCGGCGCAGACCGGCCAGCAGGTCGTCGAGCACGCGCACGCGTCGATCTTGCAGACCTACCGCCTCGGCATCGGCGCGCTGCGGCGTAGCCAGCCGTTCCGATCCCTGCTGGCCACCTTCGTGCTGCAGGCGCTCGCGACCGGCATGATGCTGGCCGGCGCGCAGTACGTGGCGACCT
>JBDUBG010000251.1:0-4601 GCA_040004215.1 Pseudolysinimonas sp.
CCGCCGCCAGGTAGGTCGCGCCCGAGAGATAGGGGTAGGAATCGAGCGTGATGTCGGCACCCGCCGCGATCGCGTCATCGATGGCAGCCAACACCTCGACCGCGCGACCTTGGTTCTGCGGATAGTTGACGTGCGTGTGTGCCAGGTGGAGTGGCACTCCAGCTCTGACCGCGATCGTGATGCAGTCGACATACGCTTCGACGACTCGAGAGCCGTAGTTGCGGTGATGCGGGCAGTAGTACCCGCCGAGGTCGGAGAGCGCACCGAGCGCATCGACGATCTCGTCGTCTGAGGCGTACATGCCCGGGGTGTATGTCAGTCCCGTCGACATCCCCATCGCGCCATCGTGAAGGCCCTGGGTGACAATCGCGCGGATGTCGTCGAGCTCGGCCGGTGTTGCCGCACGGGACTGCGTGCCCATCACGGTCATCCGGGCTGTGCCATGCGGCACCAGCACCGCGACGTTGACCGGAGCCCCCCGATCGACGCGCGCGAGATAGTCGGCAACGCTCCGCCAGGAGTAGTCGATGTCGGGTGATCCGTTCAATCCCGCGATCTGGGCCAGAGTCGCATCCATTACGTCATCAGTAACGGGGGAGTAGCCCAGCCCATCCTGCCCCACCACCTCGAGCGTCACCCCCTGGGCGACCTTCGACAGATGCGCGGGATCCGCAAGCACGGCGAGGTCGGAATGGGCGTGCATGTCGATGAAGCCGGGCGCGATGACGAGGCCGCTCACGTCCAGCTCCTGAGCGCCGGGCGCAAGCACTCCAGGCTCCACCAACTCGCGAATGCGCCCCTCGCGGATGACAAGATCAGCCTCATACCGAGGCGTGCCGAGGCCGTCGACAATGCTTCCCCCACGAAGCACCCAATCGGCCATCACGAAATTACTATAGTAAATGTGACGGTGCCGCCCTGGCCCGAGACAGCGGCAGAGACGGCATATGGGCTTCTACGAGAGCATCGGCGTGAAGCCGGTCATCAACGTGGCAGCGGCGTTCACCGCTCTGGGCGGACAGCTCATGCCCCCCGAGGTGCTCGCCGCGATGAACGACGCCGCCGGTGCCTCCATCGACATGCACGAACTCCATCTGGCGGCGGGCCGGCGTCTGGCTCAACTCACCCACAACGAGGCCGCGTACGTCACGTCGGGCTGCGCGGCAGCCATCGTGCTCGCCGTATTGGGCATTCGCACCCAGGGCGATCCGGCAGTCATCTCGGAATTCCCCGGGCACGACCGTGCGCCGTACGAAGTGATCATGCACGCGGCCCACCGCATCCCGTACGACGCTGCCGTCGCGCTGGCCGGGGCCACCGTCAGACAGATCGGCAACGTCCAGCAGACGTTCGACTGGGAGCTCGAGTCGGCCATCGGCGAGCACACCGCTGCGGTGCTGTATGTGGCTGGCACACATCTTCCGCAGGTCGCGATCCCGCTCGAACGCGTCGTCGAGATCGCGCACGCTCGCGGGATCCCGGTCATCGTGGATGCGGCCGCACAGCTGCCGCCGATGGAGAACCTGTGGCACTTCACGCGCGACCTGGGAGCAGACATCGCGGTTTTCTCCGGCGGCAAGGCGCTTCGGGGGCCACAAGCGTCCGGCCTGATGGTCGGCAACCCGGCCCTCATCGAGGCAGCTCGGCAATCTGGCGCGCCCTACCAGCGCTGGGCACGCGCAATGAAGGCGGGCAAGGAAGAAATCGCCGGACTCGTCGCGGCCGTCGAGCGCTTCGTCTCTCTCGACAACGGAGCCGTCCATGCCGACTGGCTCGCCACGGTGACCGCCTGGGCGGATGCGGTGCCCGAGCGCGAGGGAGTCGCCCCCCACGTCAGCCTCATCAATGAGGCAGGGCAGCCGATGCCGCGCCTTTATGTGGCGCTCGCCGACCCCGCGCGGGCCGAGAAGGTGCTCGCGCAGTTCCTGAGCATGTCACCACAGATCATGGTGCTGCCCGACAGGCAGAACAGCGTGGCAAAGGGATTCTGGGCCACGCCTGACCTCATGCACGGCGGCGAGCAACTCATCGTCTCGACGGCTATCACAGAGGCGCTCGCCGCCTACTAGCCCAGGATCGTATAGTATTCTGTGCGCAAGCCGACCGTCAGATCGCCGTCGGCCTATGGAGAATCGGCGATGCAGGCACCAGAGCACGACGCCCCGACCGGGCCCTCCACTATGCCGTCGCCGAACAGTGGATTGCCAATTTTTACCGGCAAGACGGTGGTCGTCACCGGGGGAGGGCGTGGCATCGGCGCCGAGACCGTGCGCTCGTTCTCGGCAAGCGGGGCCAACCTGGTTGTCGCCGATATCGACCTGGCGACCGCTCAGGCCGTTGCGGACTCGCTGCCGCGCGCGCTCGCGGTTGAGACGGATGTCACGTCCCGAGCATCACTGAGAGCGATGGTCGACGAAGCAACAGCTCGCTTCGGCGGGGTTGATGTGCTGATCAACAACGCGGCGTCCTGCAGCGACATCCCGTTCCTCGAAATCACGGAGGACGTGGTGCGGCGAGATGTTGAGGTGAGCATGCTCGGACCCTTCTTCGCTAGTCAGGAAGTAATCCCGGGGATGATCGCGCGCGGGGGAGGCGTGATCCTCAACGTCTCCTCGGTGAACGCGCTCGCGTATTTCGGCTGCGAGGCCTACTCGGCAGCGAAGGCGGGCCTGACGAGCCTCACGAAGTCGATCGCCATCCAGTTTGGAAAGGATGGCATCCGCTGCAATGCGATCGCGCCCGGATCAGTTGCCACTGAGGCATGGGATCTGAGGAAAGCAGCCGACCCTCTGGTGTTCGAGAAGGCTGCTCAGTGGTACCCACTCGGTCGAATCGGCACCGCCACCGACATCGCCAACGCCCTGATGTTTCTTGCCTCGGACTCGGCAGCATGGATCACCGGAGTTGTGTTGCCGGTCGATGGCGGCGTCATGACCGGCAATGTCGAGATGGTCAGGGCGATCATCCCTTCGAAGCCCTCGCCATGACCGCTGGGCGCCGATGACAGCGGGAGGCCTGTTCGTCGCGGGTCGAGGCTCCTCAGAGCACGACGGGCTCCACAGATTCGAGCTCGTCGATGGTCACTGGTCCGGCACCCTGCTTGCGACGGTTGAGCAACTAGCGGCGTTGGTATGGCATCCGACCTTGCCGGTCATCTACGGCGTTTCGGGGGTCGGGGGAGCGGGCTCCGTGCACGCGTGGGGGCTGATCGACGGCGCGGTAGCGGTGCTGACCGAGCGCTCCAGCAACGGAGTCGATCCCTGCCACCTTGCGGTGTCTCCCGACGGTAGGTTGCTCGTCGTCGCCAACTACACCTCGAGTTCACTCGCCACCTGGGCGCTGTCAGAAGACGGTTCGCTGGCGGGGGAGGGGCAGACCCTTTCGCTGTCGGGCGCTGGTCTCGATCCCCATCGTCAAGAGGCGTCGCATCCCCACCACGTCTTGTTCGAAGGTCATCGTCTGCGAGTCGTCGACCTCGGTGCCGACCTGTTGCGCGTGTTCGAGGTCACCGGCGTCGCCCCCTACCTGTCAGCACTCGAGTCGATCCCGATGCCGCGGGGGACTGGGCCGCGGCACCTTGCTGAGCTGAGCGACCGTCGCGTTGCGCTGAGCGGTGAGTTGGCTGCGACGATGATGGTGGGCTACCCGGATGAATCGCCCACGACGTGGGCGTCTGCACCAAGTACCTATCGCGTGGGAGCGGCGACCACGCGCAGCACGAGGAACTATCCGGGCGACATCCAAGCCTCGGCAAACGGCGCCTTTGCGTATCTCGCGAACCGGGGTTACGACACCGTCTCGACCTTCGACGTGCGAGGAGCGACGCCGCGACTCGTCGCCGAGGTCGACACGGCCGCCTGGCCGCAGCACCTGTTGGTGACCGACGATTCCGTACTCGTTGCCTGTTGGGACGGCTCGAAGGTGGTGGCGCTGCCCCTCTAGGGTGGCGTTGCGCAACCTGCCCACATCTTGTTCGATTGCGCTGGCGCCGCCTGGCTGCTCGCTGACCGTTCGCACGACTGAAGGAGAAAAGCATGATGGCTCTTGTTCCCGACTTTCCCGACGGGTACGGCGTTGTGGTCATCGGCGGTGGCAGCGGAATCGGGGCAGCGACATCCCGGCTCATCGCCGGTCGCGGCGCACGAGTGTTCGTGATGGACGTCGAGGCATCGACAGCCGAGGCCACCGCGTCGAGCATCCGCAGTGCGGGCGGCGACGCCAACTCAAGCGCGGCGGACGTGACGAGCGTCGTGTCGCTCTCGGTCGCCTTCCAGGCGGCAGTGAGCTGGCTCGGCCAGGTTCACGCGGTGATCAATACAGCGGGAATGCAGGGACAACAGGATGCCCCGAGCCACCAGGTCGACATCGAGGGCTTCGAGCGCACCGTTTCGGTCAATATGACCGCCGCTCTGCGCATTGCTCATGTTGTCATTCCGCACATGCTCGAGAACGGCTATGGACGCATTGCCCATGTCGCCTCCATTGCCGGCAAAGAGGGCAACCCGAACATGGTGGCGTATTCCGCGAGCAAGGCGGGCCTCATTGGGATCGTCAAAACTCAAGGCAAGGAATACGCCCAGCAGGGCATCACCGTCAACGCC
>JBDUBG010000385.1:0-4583 GCA_040004215.1 Pseudolysinimonas sp.
CCAAGGGTCGGCCCTCGGTGAGCCCGGAGATCGGCTCGCCAGCCAGCAGGTTGTACGCCAACACTCCGTCGGCGTCGGCCTCTGCTTCGAGGGCTTCAACGAACAGCGCCTCGTAGACGGCGTCCGAGTCGAGGGGATGGCCGGCGACCTCGGCGAAACGCGCGAACATGCCGACCCAGGCGGCAAGCTCACTGGTTCCGTTGTTGCAGTGCACCATCGCCACTGGAGCACCGGTCGGTGTTGTCACGACGTCGAGTTCGTGATGCACCTGTCGGAGCGGGCGCTCCATGACGACCATCGCGAAGATGCTGGTGCCTGCGCTGACGTTGCCGGTGCGCGGGGCGATCGCGTCGGTCGCGACCATGCCGGTTCCTGCATCGCCCTCGGGCGGGCACACCGGGGCGCCCGCCTGCAGCGCCCCGCTCGGATCTAGCAGGGCAGCGCCCGCCGCGGTGAGTGTGCCGGAGGAGTCTCCGGCGACGAGCACCTCGGGCAACAGCTCGCGCAGCTGCCCGGTCAGGGCAGTCCCCGCGACCAGGCGGTCGTAGCGACCCAGCAGCTCGGCGTCGTAGTCGCGGGTCTTCGGATCGATCGGGAACATTCCCGAGGCATCGCCGATGCCGAGCACGTGCCGACCGGTGAGCTTCTCGTGCACGTAGCCGGCCAGGGTCGTGACCGAGCGGATCTCGGCGACGTGCGGTTCGGCATCCCGCACCGCCTGCTGCAGATGGGCGATCGACCAGCGCAGCGGGATGTTGACCCCGAACAACTCGGTCAGCTCTGTGGCCGCGGCGCCCGTCGAGGTGTTGCGCCAGGTGCGGAACGGCACGAGCTGCTCGCCGGCTCCGTCGAACGCCAGGTAGCCGTGCATCATCGCCGAGACGCCGATGCCGGCGAACCCAGTGGGAGCCGCGCCGAGATTCTCGACATTGTTCTCGATCAGGTCGGCATACGCAGATCGCAAGCCAGCCCAGACGTCGTCGAGGGAGTAGGTCCAGACACCGTCGACGAACTGGTTCTGCCACTCGTGGGCGCCGCTAGCGAGGATCGTCGAGGGATCGTCGGCCGCCACCAGACACAGCTTGATGCGCGTTGAGCCGAGCTCGATGCCGAGGATGCCGCTGACCGGGCTCTGTGCCGAGTCGTTCACCGCCGCGCGTCGCCGCTCTGCCCGTAGACGTTCTGGTACCGGGCGTAGAGCGCGTCGATGCTGGCCTGTGGAATCGGGATGAGCGGGCCGGCCTCGCGGGCGATGTGCACCGTGCGCGCCGCGTCTTCGCACATGACAGCGGCCTTCACCGCGTCGCTCGCCGAGGCGCCGATCGTAAACGGCCCGTGGTTCTGCATGAGGACTGCGCGTGAACGATGCCCGCGCAGCGTCTCGACGATGCCACGCCCGATCGAGTCGTCACCAATGATCGCGAACGGGCCGATGGGAATGGGGCCGCCGAACTCGTCGGCCATGCCGGTGATCACGCAGGGAATCTCTTCGCCGCGGGCAGCCCAGGCGACGGCGTATGTCGAGTGGGTGTGCACGACTCCGCCGACCTCTGGCATCTCGCGATAGACGTAGGCATGGGCAGCGGTGTCGCTCGACGGGCTGCGTTCGCTGCCGGAGCTGCCTGGCACGACGTCACCGTCGAGGTCGCAGAGGATCATGTTTTCGGGCGTGAGGTCGTCGTACGACACCCCAGACGGCTTGATCACGAAGTAATCGGTGCCGGGCACGCGACCCGAGATGTTGCCGCCAGTCCAGACGACGAGCCCGTAACGCACCAGTTCGCTGTGCAGGCCGGCTACCTCTTCACGCAGCCGCGTGATCTCGGCGCTAATCGTGGGGTGCGGCATCCGGGCCTCCTTGCCTGGGTTGTGGGCGCAACGAGGCGTCCGGATGGTACGAATGTTAGCGCTAACAGCGAGGCTGATGCAAGCCAACCTCGACGGCGATGGTTACCGTGCCGCCAGCGGCGCAGTGGAGTCGCGCACGATCAACTGCGCCTCGAGAGGGGCGATGTGCTCCGCCGCCCCGCCCTCGATCTGACGGATTAGCGACTCAACGGCGACGCGTCCGACCTGCTCGAAGTCCTGGCGCACCGTTGTCAACGCGGGCAGGTAGAAGCGAGCCTCGGGAACGTCGTCGAATCCGACCACGCTGACGTCATGCGGCACGCGGCGCCCGAGATCGAAAAGCCCGTGGATCAGTCCGAGCGCCATCTGGTCGTTGGCCGAGAACACCGCGGTGGTGCCGGAGGCAAGGGAGCTGGCAGCCCGATACCCGGATTCCGCCGTCCAGTCGCCGATGATCACCTCCGGCGAGTCGAGCCCGGCAACCCCGAGAGCCTGTTCGTATGAACTCCGCCGGGCTGCCGCTTCAAAGAACTCGAGGGGCCCCGAGACGTGCTGGATCGCGCGATGGCCGAGGCCGAGCAAGTGCGCCATGACCAGCCCGGCCCCTGCAGATTGATCGACAGACACTGCAGTTCCGCTGCCGAGTTCGACCGCCTGCAGGGTGGCGATCGGCAGCCTGATGTCGAGCTCGCGCAGCGCCACAAGCACGCGCGGCTGCGGTGCGATCACCACGAGGGCCTCGATGGCTTGATCGAGCAAGAACTCCAAACCCGAGATGATCGACTCCGGATCGTCGGCAGCCGTGGTCACCAGGGAGTGATACCCGGCAGTGCGAGCGGCGACCTCGATGCCTTGAACCGTGCTGGTCGGGCCGTAGTCGGTCACCGCCGGAGCCAGCACGCCGATCGCACGAGACCGGCTTGTTGCCAGCGTGCGGGCCGCGACGTTGCGGCGGTAGCCGAGTTCGACGATCGCGGCACGAACCCGATCTCGCGTCTCGGGACGGATGCCGCCGAAGCCGTTTACCACCCGCGAAACGGTCTGATGCGAGACTCCCGCGCGCGCCGCGACGTCGTACATGTTCGGCGATCGCCGCACTGCGTCGTCGGTCACCCGCGCGCCCTTCTGTCGTCGAGTCATTATGACCTTGGACGGGATATTGCGCAGTTCAGCGGAACATGGGCCCAATGAGCACAGTCATATACCGCGAACGGCATGTGGCTCAGAGGGGCGGCAGGGGGTGTCAGGGGCGACTTGCGCGCTCACGTGCTGGCAATATGATCCGATTCACGGAGCGACAGCGTGACCGGTCACGCGCGCGACACATCGGAGAAAAATGACGGAGACGGGCGAGCAGGCCGGCCAGGGCAGCAAAGCCCTGTCGATCCGCGACGTTGCCCGCATCGCCGGGGTGTCGCGCCAGACCGTCTCGCGCGTGCTTAATCGACAGCCGAACATCAAGGCCTCGACCGAAGCGCACGTACGCCAGGTCATCGAAGACGTCGGGTGGCGGCCGAACAGCGCGGCACGGGCGCTCGCCACCAGCCGTTCCCAGACCATCGGTTTGTTGGTCTCGGCGCGCTCGCAGTACGGCCCGTTCAGCGCGGCCGCTGCGATCGATGACGCGGCGCGTCAGCGCGGCTACACGATCAGTTCCGCCACCCTCGACCGCGGCGACGACGAGAACATCGCTGCCGCTCTCGACGCCTTCGTGGTGCAGGGCGTCGACGGCGTCGTCGTGATCGCCCCTCAGCAGCGGGCACACGAGGCGCTCAAACGCGTCGCCATCGGAGTGCCGTTCGTGAGCCTGCAGTGGCGAGACGGTCCGAACGAGCGCGTCGTGGCCTTCGACCAAATGGCGGGCGCCCGTGCAGCTACTCGTCACCTGATCGAGCTGGGGCACAGCCGCATCCTGCATCTGGCAGGCCCGCAGGACTGGAACGAGGCAGAGGAGCGCATGCGCGGATACCTCGCCGAGATGTCAGACAATGACATGCCAACCGAGCCACCGGTGCTCGGCGACTGGACAGGCGACCTGGGGTACGAACTCGGCATGAAGTTGCTCCGTCACCGCGAGTTCACCGCGGTCTTCGCTTCGAACGATCAGATGGCGCTGGGCATCATTCACGCGGCGCACGACCTCGGGCTCTCGGTTCCGCGCGACCTCAGCGTGGTCGGCTTCGACGACATCCCTGAGGCGAAGCATTTCATTCCGCCGCTGACGACTGTGCGGCAAGATTTCGCGCAACTCGGGGCGATGGCCATCGACATCCTGCTCGCTGACATCGAGGGATCCGAGTTGCCTGCGCCTGTCGTGCTCGAAGTCCCCGAATTGGTTATCCGCGCGAGCACGGCACCTCCGCCGGTGGCGTGAACGACAAATTCGGTGGGGCGGCTTGACGCGGCAGGGGTTCTGGGCATAACGTCGCTTCCGTTCTGGGACCGGTCACAATTTTGCCGGACACCCGCACGGTGAGACGACGAAGGGGTCGACATGTTGACAGGGCACTCGCGTACGCGCGGTCTGCCGCTCACCCCGTCGTCGTCGGATCCTGCGGGTCGGGCGGCCGTTCCGAGCTCCGTTGGATTCGCGCGCACAAGGCACGTGAACCGACTCCACGCTCGAAAGGAATCACAGTGAAGTACAAGAAGATCGCCGTCGGCATGCTTGCCATCGGTGTCGCCGTCTCCCTCGCGGCATGCTCAGGCGGAGGCCGCCCCGCTGCCAACGCATC
>JBDUBG010000358.1:0-4560 GCA_040004215.1 Pseudolysinimonas sp.
GATCGGTCGACGCCTGGCACGGCTCTCGCAGACCTCCCAGGTGATTGTGGTGACGCACCTTGCACAGGTCGCCGCCTTCTCGACCAACCATCTGGTCGTCGAGAAGGGAAGCGACGGCTCGGTCACGGCCAGCAACGTTCGGCTCGTGCACGGCGAAGAGCGCACCGCCGAGATGGCGCGAATGCTTAGCGGATCGCCTGACTCCGAGTCGGCGTTGGCGCACGCGCGCGAGTTGCTCGACAACGCACACCGCGTGGGTTAGGCGAGACGCACCGGTCATGGCCGAAGCGGAGCGCCAGGACACGCAACCCGACTCGCCGACTCGCCGAGGTCCGCTTTCGGCGTGGCGGTTGGTGGTGGGCCTGGGCCTGGTGAGCCTCACGATCGACATGGTGTCCGACGGATCTATCTCAGTCGGGGGCGCATTGCTCGGGCAGCTCGGTGCCCCTGCCGTGTTCGTCGGTCTCATCACGGGTGGGGCGGGAGCGATCGCGCTCGTGCTCCGGCTCGTCACAGGTCCTTGGGTCGACCGGACTGGCAGGTACTGGGACTTCACGATGGTCGGCTACGCAGTGACCGCCATTAGCGTGCCACTGCTCGCGCTAACGCCTGTCTTAGGCGCTGCGGCGCTCGGGGTCGCCGCGGTGCTTGTGCTCGTGGAACGAACGGGCAAGGCAGTGCGCGCGCCAGCCAAGACCGTGTTGCTGGCAGATGCGGCGGGAGCTGTGGGCCGGGGCAAGGGCTTCGGAGTGCATAAGTTCCTCGACCAGATCGGGGCGTTCTCGGGTCCGTTGATCGTCTCGGCCGTGGTGGCGCTGACCGGGGTGTTGTGGCCCGCCTTCCTCGTGCTCGTTATACCTGCCGTCATCGCCATGGTGATCCTGGTCGTCTTGCGCCGGCGCGTTCCGGATACCAGCATCTACGCGCCCGCCTCCGAGCGAAGACTGCCGCCGGTTGCACTGGTCGATGCGGCGGCCGTACGACGACCGGTTCGATCAGTTGCTGGCCTCGGCACGATCGAGCCAGCGGCCCGAGGTACCTTCTTGTTGTTCGCTTCGTTTGCCGCGCTGACGACGTTCGGCCTTGTCAGTTTCGGCCTCATCTCGTTCCACCTGAACAGCTCGGGTCTCGCGCCGCTGGCCGCGATTCCGCTCGTGTACGCGGTCGGGATGGCCGCCGCTGCCGTAGCCGCGATCGTCGTCGGTTGGGCATATGACCGCTCGGCGTCGGCGGTGCTCTTCGTCGTGCCCCTTCTCACCGCTTTCGTCCCTCCGCTCGCACTCGGCAGTGGTCTGCCCTTCGTCATCGTTGGGGTCGCGCTGTGGGGGGCCGCCACTGGCCTCCAGGATTCGACGATCAAGGCGCTGGTAGCCGATCTCATTCCTTCGGCGCAACGCGGGACCGCCTACGGCTGGTTCGCTGTCTTTCAGGGAGCCGCCTCGTTTGCGGGAGCAGCCCTCGCGGGCGCGCTCTACGGCAACGTGCCGCTGCTCTCCGCTCTCGTCATTCTGGCCCAGCTCGCGGCTGTCATCCTTCTAGTGGTGGTGAGGCGACACATTCGGTCGACTCCGACTCGACCTCGGTGAGGTGAGCGTGTCCCAGCGGCCTCGCCCGATCCTGGGATAGGCTGAAACCCCGTGGTAGTCAATCCTGCGGCAGTCGTCACCAAGCACATCTTCGTTACCGGGGGCGTCGTCTCGTCCCTCGGAAAAGGTCTCACGGCCGCGAGCTTGGGCAACCTTCTTACCGCGCGCGGGCTCCGCGTCGTGATGCAGAAACTCGACCCCTACCTCAACGTCGATCCGGGCACGATGAACCCGTTCCAGCACGGCGAGGTGTTCGTGACCGATGATGGCGCCGAGACCGACCTCGACATCGGCCACTACGAACGATTCCTCGACATCAATCTCGACCAGGCGGCCAATGTCACGACCGGTCAGATCTATTCGAGGGTGATCCAGCGCGAGCGTCGTGGCGAATACCTGGGCGACACCGTGCAGGTCATCCCGCACATCACCGACGAGATCAAGCGCCGGATGCGACTCCAGGCGCAGCCCCCGGCCGACGGCTCGCCGATCCCCGACGTGATCATCACCGAGATCGGCGGAACGGTCGGCGACATCGAGTCTCAGCCGTTCATCGAGTCCGCGCGCCAGGTGCGTCACGAGCTCGGCCGAAACAACGTGTTCTTTGTGCACGTCTCACTCGTGCCCTACATGGGCGCGTCGGGCGAGCAGAAGACCAAGCCGACCCAGCATTCGGTTGCCGCGCTGCGGTCCATCGGCATTCAGCCGGATGCGCTGGTGCTGCGCAGCGATCGTCCGGTCAGTGAGCCGAACAAGCGCAAGATCGCCCTGATGTGTGACGTCGATGAGCGCGCCGTCGTGAACGCGGTGGACGTCGCGAGCATCTACGACATCCCGGGGATGCTCAATGAGCAGGGGCTCGACGCCTACATCATCGAGCAGCTCGGCCTGCATGAGGCGCATGAGGTTCGGTGGGACGGCTGGCAAGAGCTGCTGAAGGCGGTGCATGAGCCGAAGCACGAAGTGACGATCGCGCTGGTCGGCAAGTACATCGACCTGCCCGACGCGTACCTCTCGGTCACCGAGGCGCTGAAGGCCGGCGGGTTCGCGGCCGAGGCCAAGGTCAAGATCCGTTGGGTTCCGTCTGACGCGTGCGAGACGCCAGAGGGTGCCGCGAAACAGCTCGCCGATGTGGACGGCATCTGCGTGCCCGGCGGATTCGGCGTTCGCGGCATCGAGGGCAAGCTCGGCGCGTTGCGCTTCGCTCGTGAGAACCGCATCCCGACCCTCGGACTCTGCCTCGGCCTGCAGTGCATGGTGATCGAGTATTCGCGGGATGTCGCCGGCCTGCCTGGTGCCTCCAGCTCGGAGTTCGACCCTGACAGCGAGTTTCCGGTCATCGCGACGATGGCCGAGCAGGTCGAAATCATCGATCATGGCGATATGGGCGGCACGATGCGGCTCGGACTGTACGAAGCCGCGCTTGAGCCGGGTTCCATCGTCAGCGAGCTGTACGGGGCAACCACGGCAGCCGAGCGTCACCGTCACCGCTACGAGGTCAACAACCACTACCGAGCCCGGATCGCCGAGGCCGGCTTGGTGTTCTCGGGGGTCTCACCTGACAACTCGCTGGTCGAATACGTCGAGTTGCCGCGCGATGTGCACCCGTTCTACGTGGGTACCCAGGCACATCCTGAGCTGCGCTCGCGGCCGAACCGCGCGCACCCGCTGTTTCGGGGGCTGATCGCGGCGGCGCTGGAGCGAAATCGCGCCTCTCGGCTGTTCGAGGTGGCCGAGCCCGGAACGCTGCCTGAAGCGGAACCGGATGCCGTGGTTGACGAGACAGCGCGCGACCCGCGCCTCGTCGCCGAGACCGCGGGGGTCGCAGAGCCCACAGGTGTCGCAGAGCCCGCAGAGGTCTAGGCCGTGAGCTACGACGACGACCGGCTGATTCTGAGTGAAGGTCCGCTGAGCGATTTGCGCCAGCCCGCTCCTGTGGTCTCAAGCGAACGCGTCTTTCAGGGCAAGGTGTGGGACATCCGCCGGGATGAGTTCGCCATCGATGGGCACACCATCGCTCGCGAGTACACGGATCACCCCGGCGCGGTCGCCGTGCTGGCGATCCGCGACGACGGCAAGGTGCTGCTGATCAACCAGTACCGTCACCCGGTCGGGCTGCGGGACTGGGAACTGCCCGCGGGTCTGCTCGATGTCGAGGGGGAGCCGCCTGTTGCCGCTGCCCGCCGCGAGCTCGCAGAAGAGACCGACCTGATAGCCGAGCACTGGTCAGAGCTGATCACCTTCCACACCTCGCCGGGTGGGAGCAACGAGACCCTTCACGTCTTCGAGGCGCGCGGGCTCCTGCCGACCCAAGCTTTTGCGCGCACGGACGAAGAATCCGAGATCTTGGTGCGCTGGGTGCCTCTCGACCAGGTGGTCGACGCCGTGCTGGAGGGTCGGCTGAGTAACTCCATCCTCATCATCGCCGTGCTCGCGGCCCATGCCAGACGCGACTGACGCACGTGCTTCGCTCGTGTTGCGTCAGCAACTCGAGCGCTACCTGCGTCACGTCGGCATCGAGCGCGGGCGTTCGGCGAACACGGTGGCGGCGTACCGGCGGGACCTCGACGGGTTTCTGACGTTCCTGGGGGAGCAGGGGGGTGGCACAGCAGACGACCTGACGACGGCTGCGGTCACCGGGTTTGCGCGCGGGCTGCGGGAGCGGCAGCATCCACTCGCCGCATCGTCGGTGGCGCGTGCCCTGTCGTCGGTGCGTGGCTTCACCCGGTTTCTTGTCGAAGAGGGGCTACTCGAGAGTGACCCGGCCGTCGAGGTGAGCCCACCGAAACTCCCGATGCGTCTGCCGAAGGCGCTGACAATCGAGCAGGTCGAGTCGCTGCTGGCCGCGACCGACGGCGATGAGCTCGATCGAGTGCGCGACAAGGCGCTGCTCGAGCTGCTCTACGGCACCGGCGCGCGGGTGTCAGAGGCGGTCAGCCTCAATGTCGACGACTTGATTGGCGACGAGGGCACC
>JBDUBG010000423.1:0-4558 GCA_040004215.1 Pseudolysinimonas sp.
CCCTTGAGCGGGTAGATCAACACGATGCGGCCGTCGTCGTTCTCGAAGAACAGCTCGCGGCCCTGGGTGGCATCGAGCAGTTCCGGGTGCTCGAGCACGATGTGCGAGCCCTTGGTGCCGCCCATGTAGCGGGTCGGCATGCCGAGCTCGTCGTTTGTCAGGTCAGTCCATGGTCCTGTGGTGTTGACAATCACCTTCGCGCTCATCGTGAACGAGCGCCCGCTGGCCAGATCTCGCAGTTGAACCTCCGATCCCGCTATTCCGGTGACCTCGACATAGTTGGCCGCGCGACCGTGGTCCGTCGCGACTCCGTCGAGCAGCACGTCGAGTGCGAGGCGCTCCGGATTGTGCATTGAGGCGTCGTAGTAGGTCGCCGTGTATTTGAGACTCGGGTTGAGCTGGGGCATCTCGGCCAGCGACTTCTTGCGCCCCCGGAATCGGTGACGTGGGAGTGATCCTCCATCTCGTGAGAAGGAGTCGTAGATGACCAGACCAACCTTGATCAGGAGTGCGCCACGCTCGACCGTCGTGCGCTGCCGGTGGGTAAGAAACCGCAGGGGCGCCGCGAGAATGCCCGAAAAGGTCTTGAAGATCGGGATGGTGGTCTCGAGCGGGCGCACATAGTGGGGCGCGTTCTTGAGCAGCCGATTGCGTTCGTGCACTGCCTCGTTGACGAGTCGGAACTCGCCGTTCTCGAGATAGCGCACCCCGCCGTGGATCATGTGCGACGACGCCGACGAGGCGCCCGAGACATAGTCGCCACGTTCGACCAACGCGACATCGACACCCTGCAGAGCGAGTTCGCGGAACGTCGCGATGCCATTGATTCCGCCGCCCAGGATCAGCACGTCGGCAGAAGGCCGCTCGGTAAGTTGGGCGACGTTCGGTCGGAGCCTGGTAGTGCGGTCGGTCATCTCGTTACGCTCCGGTTCAACTCGGGTGCTCCCAGCATCTAACCTTTCGCACGATCGATCAATCGGCATGCACGTATGTGCAGAATGAGTACATGGCACGCTTCGATGAACCTCAGGTGCTGCGCACCCGGGACGCGCTGACTGCCGCGCGGCTGTACTACCAGCAGGACCTCACCATGGAGGCGATTGCGCAAGAGCTCGGCGTTTCGAGATCCTCCGTCTCGCGACTGTTGAGCTTTGCGCGTGACACCGGGCTGGTCGATATCACCGTGCGCTCGCCCCGTGAGATGCCGAGCCAAATCGAGCGCGAGTTGCATCGCCGCTACTCGGTCGTCGCGCATGTCGTCCCCATGCCGGATGTGACGAACGATGTGGACCGCCGGGAGCGGGTTGCGCTGTACACGGCGCGCATCATCGGCCAGTTTTTCGAATCCAACATGACGATGGGAATCGCGTGGGGATCGACGATGAGCGCCATCAGTCGTCACTTGATCGACAAACCGACTCACAACTCGCAGGTTGTCCAGCTCAATGGCGCTGGCAATCCGCGCACGACGGGCATCATCTATGCGAGCGAGATCCTGCAGCGCTTCGGGGATGCATTCGGCGCATTCGTGCAGCAGTTCCCCGTCCCAGCATTCTTTGACCACGCCGAAACCAAGGCCGCGATGTGGCGTGAGAGCAGCATTCGGCGGGTTCTCGATGTTCAACAGAAGATCGATATCGCACTCTTCGGCCTGGGAGCGCCGTTCGGCACGCTGCCGAGCCACGTCTATACCGGCGGCTATCTCGACGACCAGGACTTCAGCTGGCTCCAAGAGAACGGTGTCGTCGGCGACATCGCGACTGTGTTCTATCGGGAGGATGGCAGCTTCGACGGGATCCCGCTGAACGAACGTGCGACCGGCCCGGACCCGACGCTGTTGAGGCGTGTGGCGCGGCGGATCTGCGTGGTCTCGGGCGAATCTAAGCTCCCGAGCATCCGAGGGGCATTGGCAGGCGGATTCGTCACCGATCTCGTGATCGACGCCGGTACTGCCTACCTGCTTCTCGAGTCGGACTGAGGCCAGCGGCGCTCAGGCGCGCGCCAGAGCTTCTGGGGTGAGCTCTGCGACTGCGCGGTAGCCGCTGAGTCCGAGCACCAGGTCGAACTCAGCGATCAAATTGCGCAGCGCCTCGCGGGCACCCTCCTCGCCGGCGATCGCCATGCCGTAGACCCACGGTCGGCCGACGCACACCGCAGCTGCACCGAGCGCGAGAGCGCGGAACACATCTGCTCCGCCCCGGATGCCGCTGTCGAACAGCACCGGAACGTTGCCGTTCACTGCGGCCACCACGCCCGGGAGGGCGTCGAGTGACGCGATCGCTCCGTCGATCTGGCGCCCGGCGTGGTTGGAGACGATCAGGCCATCCATGCCGGATTCGACGGCGCGGCGTGCGTCATCCGGATGCTGGATGCCTTTGAGAACAATCGGAAGAGTGGTGCGCGAGCGGAGGAACCCGAGGTTGTCCCAGGTGAGATTCGAGCGCGAGAACACGTCGAGGAAGGTCTCGACCGCGGCGCGCGGCTCGCCGGAGCGCAGATTGGCACGGAATCGCCCGGGGTGACGCCGCGTCATCCCGACCAGGGTGCGCACAGCGGTCGGGGTGACTTTCGGCTTCGGCGCGGCCGGATCGACTGGTCGGGCCATCCGCTCGGCTACGAGCCGCTGGAAGACCGGGTCGCTGGTGTACTGCGCGATCCCCATGCCGCGGATGAACGGCAGGAATCCCTGATCGAGATCGCGCGGCCGCCATCCCAACATCTGAGTATCGAGGGTGACGACGATCGCCTGGGCACCGAGCTTCTCGGCGCGCGCCACGAGGCTCTCGACCAGCTCGTCTGAGGTGCTCCAGTAGAGCTGGAACCACTTCGGACCCTCGCCGCCGTCTGCGAACACTCGCTCCATCGGAATCGACGCCTGATTCGACAGGATCGCCGGCACGCCCAGGGAGGAGGCAGCGCGCGCAATGCCCAGATCGGCATCCGGATCGACCAGTTCGAGCACGCCGACAGGTGAGGCGAGCAGGGGAGTGGGGTAGTGGTGCCCGAACAGGGTCACCCCGAGGTCGCGCTCCGAGACGTCGCGCAGCACACGGGGCACGATCCGCCACTGTTCGAAGGCGTCGGCGTTCGCTTCGGCGGTCGACTCGGTTCCGCTCGAGCCGTGGACATAGGCCCACGCTTCGTTCGACATCGCTCGCTCGGCGGCGGCGACCAGCGCGGGCCAGCGGGTCGGGATCCGCGGTTCGGTGCCCGACGCTCCCGCTCGGAAAATCGCCGTCTGGGTGCGCCGTCCGAATCCATCCACCACGGTGTTCACCCTAGCCGCGTGATGGCGCAGACTCTGAAGATGTCAGAACCGCTTCTTCTGATCCTCGCCATGGATCACCGCGACAGCCTGGAACGTGAGCTGTATCAGTTGACCGCGCCGCCGACTCCCGTCGAAGCGGCACGTATTGCGGCTGACAAGCTGCTGGTCTACCGGGCCCTGCTGGATGCCGTGGCCCACCTCCCTGAGAGCGCCCGCCCGGGCGTGTTGGTCGACGAGCAATACGGGGCGTCGGTTGCCGAACTCGCACAGCTCGTTCCGACCGTGGATCTGGCGATGCCGATCGAGGCGAGCGGGCATCCGTGGTTCCAGTTCGCCTTCGGAGACAGCTGGATGCCGCACGCCGAGTTCTTCGCGACTGACCACTCAAAGGTGCTGATCCGCGACAACCCCGGGTTCGACGCGTCAGACCGGTCTCGGCAGGCGGCGACGATCGCGACCGTGTCAGCGTGGGCGCGAAACGCTGGCCGCCCACTGATTGTCGAGTTGCTCGTCCCGGCAACAGACGCCGACTTAGCCTTGGTCGGCGGCGACGCCATGCGGTACGACGCCGAGTTGCGGCCCCGGCTGACGATCCAGGTGATGACGGAGCTGCAGGACGCCGGCGTCGAGCCGTCCCTGTGGAAGATCGAGGGCCTCGAGACGACAGCAGATGCGCGCTCGATAGCCGAGGCCGCGCGCCGTGACGGACGCGACGCCCAGTGCATCGTGCTGGGCCGTCACGCGCCCGCTGACCGCCTGGAACACTGGCTAGAGGCTGCAGCCCCGGTCGCTGACTTCGTGGGTTTCGCGATCGGCCGCAGTATCTGGTGGGACGCACTCAGCGCCCATCTGGCTGGCACGATCGACGAGGTTGAGACTCAGAAGCGGATCGCCGCCAACTACCTGCAATATGCGAACGACTTTCTCGCGGCGCGCGCGGCGGCTGCCTCCTAGCTGGCGCGTCATACTGGGCGCATGCCGACCACCAAGCTGCTCGATCGCGTGCGCGCCCAGCTCGACGAGTTGCACCTCGATGGCGAACTCGTCGAGAAAGGCATTGTCGGGGGAACCGGGTTCATCTGGAACGGCAACCTGGTCTGCGGAGTTGCTGGCGACGATCTGCTGGTGCGGCTCGGCAAGGAGGGCGGCGCAGACGTGCGCCTCGCCAAGGCGGAGGCGGCCTCGTTCGACGGCTCGAAAATCGCGGTACGCCGCATGATCATGGGTGGTCGCGAGAGCAAGACCTGGTTCTTGGTGTCGGGTGATGCCGTGCGCACGAAACGTCCGTTG
>JBDUBG010000262.1:0-4547 GCA_040004215.1 Pseudolysinimonas sp.
CCCCGGCTTGCCCGCACCGGTCTTCACGCCGCACCTGACCCGCGAAGACTCGATCTCGCACTACGCTCCCGGCACGCAGTTCGCGATGGACATCATCACCATGATCGGCAACACCGGCACCTACCTCGACAGTCCGTATCACCGCTTCGAGGGCGGCGCCGATCTGGCCGCGCTCGATCTGGCCACGCTGGTCGACCTGCCCGCGGAGGTCTTCCATCTGAGATATGTCGCGCCCGGGGGCGCGGGCGAGCGCGAGATCCCGGCCGCCGCGTTTCACAATCGTGACCTGGCCGGAACGGCTGTGCTGCTCAATACCGGCTGGAGCCGGCACTTCGGCACGCCGGAGTACGCGCACCAGGCCCCCTTCCTCGGCGCAGAAGGCGTCGCCGAGCTGATTCGCCAGGGAGTGGTCCTGGTCGGCATCGACTCGCTGAACATCGATGACACCGAGTCTGGCGGCGAACGGCCGGCGCACAGCGGGCTGCTCGCGGCGGGCATCCACGTGGTCGAGCACCTGACGAACCTCGACGCGCTACCAGCGCACGGCGCACGATTCACCGCGGCCCCACCTGCGGTCGAGCGCTTCGGCACGTTTCCGGTGCGCGCTTTCGCGACCAGGCCGTAGCGCCCTCCGGACCGTGCGGTAGCGCCATGTGACAGTGTGGCCGGTGTCACATCCCGTGCATAATGGTGTCCAGCCACTCGACGAGGCCTCAACGCTGAGCCCTCTGACCCCGTGCGCTGACGCAGGGAGGGCGGGAGGCCCGTGACGACCGAGCCGACCGTGACGCGCGCGCCGAACATCCGCGATGTCGCGCGAGAAGCCGGCGTGTCATACCAGACGGTGTCTCGGGTGCTCAATGATTCGCCGCGGCTCAGGCCGGAGACCCGTCAACGCGTTCTCGAGGTCATCGAACTTCTCGGCTACCGGCCGAACCAGGCAGCGCGGGCGCTGGTCACCAGCAAGTCGCGGGTCATCGGGGTGCTGGTCGCCACCCGGGCGGCAAACTACGGCGTACAGACGATCCTCTATGAGATTGAGGATGCCGCGCGTGAGGCCGGCTACACGCTGGCCATCGTCACCACGGCGAGCGATGACCACTCGCTGCGCAGGGCCCTCGATCAGCTCGATGGACAGGCGGTCCAGGCGGTAGC
This sequence comes from Pseudolysinimonas sp., assembly GCA_040004215.1. Taxonomy (GTDB): domain Bacteria; phylum Actinomycetota; class Actinomycetes; order Actinomycetales; family Microbacteriaceae; genus Lysinimonas. Next base: position 1,156 of record JBDUBG010000262.1, read on the forward strand.
CGTGGTGGCCCCGCAGTCGCGCGTGTTCGATCTGCTGAGGTCGACCCCCTTGCGTGTGCCATACGTGCTGCTCGATCCCGAGCGGCGCGACCTTCCGCACAGCATCTCGGTCGACCAGTTCGAGGGCGCCAGACTGGCCACCCGCCACCTGATTCAGCTCGGTCATCGGCGCATCATCCACCTGGCGGGTCCGCAAGATTGGATCGAAGCCGAGACACGCATGCAGGGCTACCTGCGCGAGGTCGCCGATTCCGAACTGATGGTGCGCCCGCCGGTGCTCGGCGACTGGACCGCTGAGTTCGGGTACCGGGCCGGCCTCGAGTTGCTGAGAGGTGAAGACTTCACCGCGGTGTTCTGCTCGAACGATCAGATGGCTTTGGGGCTGCTGCATGCCTTCCGTGAGAAGGGGATCCGCGTTCCTGACGACGTCAGCATCGTTGGCTTCGACGACATCCCGGAGGCCGCTCACTTCTGGCCGCCCCTGACCACGATCCGCCAGGACTTCGCCGAGATCGGGCGGCGCTCTGTCGATTTGCTGTTGGCAGAGTTGGGCGTCGGCGGGCGGCGGCACGCGGAGCCGATCCGCCCGGTGCTGATGCTCCGCTCGTCGACTAGCGCCCCGGGGGGTCGCGCATGAGCGGCGTCGATCCGGCCTCATCGGTGGTCGCGCCCATTCTCGAGATGCGACGCATCTCGAAGGAGTTCCCTGGAGTTAAGGCGCTCTCTGAGGTGTCGATCTCGGTCGGCCCCGGCCAGATTCACGCTGTGGCGGGCGAGAACGGCGCGGGCAAGTCGACCCTCATGAAGGTGCTGTCGGGGGTCTACCCCTTCGGCTCGTATCGCGGCGACATCGTCTACCGCGGACAACTGCAGCGCTTCCGTAACGTGGGATCGAGCGAGGCTGTCGGCATCGTGACCATCCACCAGGAGTTCGCACTGATCCCCGAACTCTCGATCGCCGAGAACATCTTTCTGGGCAGCGAGGTCAGCCGCCGGGGAGTCATCAACTGGAACGAGCAGAACCGGCGCGCGGCAGAACTGCTCGCTCTGGTGGGTCTGCACGAAGATCCCATGACGCAGATCAAACACATCGGGATCGGCAAGCAGCAGTTGGTCGAGATCGCCCGAGCGCTGCACAAAGACGTGCAGCTGCTGATTCTCGACGAGCCGACGGCAACCCTCAACGGCACGGATTCGCAGCATCTTCTCGACCTCATCCTGGGTCTGAAAGAGCGCGGCGTCAGCTCGATCATCATCAGCCACAAGCTGAACGAGATCGAGCAGATCGCCGACTCCATCACGATCCTGCGCGACGGGTACGCCATCGAGACGCTCAACGTCAGGGCGCACGAAGTGGATGAGGATCGCATCATCCGCGGCATGGTCGGCCGCAGCCTGCAGAGTCGCTTTCCCGACAGAACCCCACTGATTGGCGAGGTCTTCTTCGAGGTACGCGACTGGACGGTGCGTCACCCGCAAGCCCCCGAGCGCCTGGTCTGCAAGAGCGAGAGCTTCTCGGTGCGACGCGGCGAGATTGTCGGGCTGGCTGGCCTCATGGGTGCCGGCCGCACCGAACTCGCGATGAGCATCTTCGGCAAGTCGTACGGCAGCTACGTCTCGGGGCAGATCTTCATGGACGGTCGCGAGATCGTCTTGAACAGTGTCTCGGATGCCATTGCGCACGGCATCGCCTACGTCAGCGAAGACCGCACCTCGCTGGGCCTGAACCTGCTCGACGACATCAAGGACTCGGTGGTGTCAGCCAAGCTGCGCAAGATCTCGCGAGGCGGAGTCGTTGATGAGGCGCGGGAGCGTCGGGCCGCTGAGTCGTTCCGCTCCGGGTTGCGGATCAAGGCCCCCAGCGTCGACGAGGGTGTGCGGCAGCTCTCTGGCGGCAACCAGCAGAAGGTGGTCTTGGCCAAGTGGATGTTTACCGACCCCGAGCTGTTGATTCTCGACGAACCGACCAGGGGCATCGATGTCGGCGCCAAGTTCGAGATCTACGGGATTATCCAGCGGCTTGCCGCACAGGGGAGCGGGGTGCTGCTGATCTCGTCTGAACTGCCAGAACTGCTCGGCATTTGCGATCGGATTTACACGATCTTCGAAGGCAGGATCACCAATGACATCCCTGCTGACCAGGCAGATCCCGAGACCCTGATGCGCAGCATCACGACCACCCAGAAGAAGGCTGCAGCCCGATGAGCGACGAGTCCCGATGAGCGACGACCCACCCGTCACAGCGCGGTTCCGCGTGGCCGAGCTGCGCCGTATTTTCGGCGCGTCCGGGCGCCAGTTCGGCATCCTGGGCGCCCTGGTGGCGATCATCATCTTCTTCCAGGTGCTGACCGGCGGTAAGACGCTCGATCCGATCAACCTGCTGAACCTGGTGAATGGCAACGCCTACGTGCTCATCTTGGCGATCGGGATGGTGCTGGTGATCATCGCGGGTCACATCGACCTCTCGGTCGGCTCGGTCGCTGCCTTCGCCGGGATCATCGTCGCCATCTCGGTCAACCAGTGGCACTGGCCGTGGCCGTTGGCACTGCTGCTCGGCCTGGGTGTCGGGGCGCTGGTCGGCGCCTGGCAGGGCTTCTGGGTGGCGTACGTCGGCGTGCCGGCGTTCATCGTGACCCTGGCCGGCATGCTGATCTTCCGCGGGGCGAATCAGTTTGTCGGCAACTCGACCAGCGTCAGCCTGCCGGCTGGCGACAGTTTCGCGTTCATCGGGAGCGGGTATCTTCCCGATCCTGCCTGGGGCGTTGAGCTCAACCTGTGGACAGTCATTCTCGGCGTTCTGGCGATCGCCGGGGTGATCCTGCGCGAGGTGCTGCGGCGTCGGCGCGTCGTCAGAATGGGCGCGGATGCCGGGCCACTCTGGGTCGCGGTGGTGCGGGCTGTTCTGCTGACCGCCACCATCTCGGGCGCCACATACTTGTTCGCCAAAGGCCCCCTCGGCACCAGCTTCCCGATCGCTGGCGTCATCTTGGTGGTCCTTGTGCTCGGGTACTCGTTCCTCGCCAACCGGACCGTCATCGGCCGCCACGTCTACGCGGTCGGCGGCAACTGGCGGGCCGCGGAGCTCTCGGGTGTGAAGATCCGGCGCATCAACTTCTTCGTCATGATGAACATGTCGATCATCGCCGCCTTCGCGGGCGAGATGTGGGTTGCCCGTGCTGCGGCATCCGGACCCGGTGATGGGATCGGCTGGGAGCTCGACGCGATCGCCGCCGTGTTCATCGGGGGCGCGGCCGTCTCGGGCGGAATTGGCACGATTGTCGGCTCGGTGGTCGGCGGTCTGGTAATCGCAGTGCTCAACAACGGGCTCGCTCTGCTGGGAGTGAGCTCTGACCGGGTGCAAATCATCAAGGGGCTGGTGCTCTTGGTGGCGG
>JBDUBG010000056.1:0-4545 GCA_040004215.1 Pseudolysinimonas sp.
GATCGGCCAGTTGGTCAACCTGATCAAGGATGGAGAGCCGGTCAGGATGTCGAAGCGCGCCGGCACCATCGTCACGATGGAGGACCTGGTCGACGTCGTAGGAGTGGATGCGGCCCGCTACGCCCTGGTGCGCAGCTCGATGGATTCTCAGCTCGACATCGACCTTGATCTTCTCACTAAGCGCACGAACGACAACCCGGTGTTCTACGTGCAGTACGCGCATGCGCGGACCCAGGCAGTCGCCCGCAACGCGGATGGCGCGGGGGTGCCGCGCGGACGCTTCGACGCGTCGTTGCTGACCCACGAGACCGAGAGTGCTCTGCTCGGAGTACTCGCCGACTTCACGCGGGTGGTGCTGCAGTCCGCTGAGTTCCGCGAGCCGCACCGCGTCGCTCGCTACCTCGAGGAGCTCGCGGGGGCGTACCACCGCTGGTACGACGCCTGCCGGGTTATCCCGCAAGGCGACGACCCGGTCGAGGCGGTGCACGAGACCCGTCGTTGGCTCAATGACGCGACCGGCCAGGTGCTGCGCAACGGGCTGGGTCTGCTGGGCGTGACGGCCCCGGAACGGATGTAGGCGTGACCACCGCGGCCACGCCGGTGCCGGTTCCGGGCAGCCCGGCGCCCCCGAAGAAGAAGAAGCGCCGCATCTGGCCATTCGTGGTGGCGGCTGTCGTGCTGGTCGCGTTGATTGTCGGCTTTTTCATTGCGGATGCCGCGGCCAAGGCCTACGCGCAAGACCGGATCAAGCAGACGATCGTTGCCGCACTGGGCGTCGATCCGACGACCGACGTTCGGGTGAAAATCGGCGGCGGCTCGGTGCTGCTGCAGGCGTTGACCGGCAAGCCCTCGCCGATCGACGTGACCGTGCCCCAGCTGATGTTCGGCGAGTTGGTGGGCTCCGCCAGCATTCAGGCCAGCCAAGTGTTGCTGGATCAGAACGCGCCGCTGCAGAAACTCGCGATCAGCTACCGGGTGAAGGAGAAAGACGTGCGGGTGCTCGCTGCCAACCTGAGCGGACTGAAGCTCGACACTGTGACGCTGGAGAAACCCGAGATTGTCGCGAAGGCGACTCTGAAGGTGCTCGGGTTCGGCATCCCGGTCGGGCTCGGGCTGACGCCGTCGGCGTCGAAAGGGCAACTTGTGTTCACCCCGACGAGCATCCTGGTGTCCGGGCAGAAGTTCACGTCGAAGCAGTTGCTCGCCACCCCTGGTCTGGGCCCCTTGGCCCGCGGCCTGCTCAAGCAGCAGTCGTTTTGCGTCGCGCAGTACCTGCCGAAGGCGCTGACCGTCACCTCTGTGAAGGTGGCCGACCGTGAGCTGGTCCTGAACATTTCCGGCGACGGGGCGACGCTCGGCAGCACGGAGTTCACCACCAAAGGAAGCTGCACATGAGCGAGGTCAAGCGGCACGGTCCTCATGATCCCGATGGAGGATTGCCGTTCGAGCCGATCCGTAGTTCCGTCTACACCGCGCAGGAACTGTTCGCGGGCTACCGACCAGCGGTGGCAGACTCCTACGCCACAACGATGGACTTTCGGGCATACCAGTGGTTCGTCAAGACCGGGCGCAGCACGCCGATCGACCCGTACGCGGCAATGATGCGTGCGCTACACGATTCCTCGGTCACCTTCGATCTTGGAGCGGTCATCGCCGGTCGCCGTGTCGTCGGCATCATGGGCGGCCATCAACTGCCCCGCGACTCTGACGCCTACCGCAGCATCGCGCAGTTGGGCCGCGATCTGGCGCGCCGCGACATGCTGGTCTGCACCGGCGGCGGACCCGGCGCGATGGAGGCTGGCCATCTCGGCGCTGCACTGTCTGCCCACTCGGATGACGAGCTCGAGAGAGCCATCGCGGTGCTCAGCGCGATGCCGAATATGCCAACACTGGCAGCGATCGTGGGGGCAGACGGAACACCGGATGCCCGACTGGTGACAGTCGCGCACGACTGGTTCGCGCCGGCCTGGGAGATGAGTCGGGCGATCGTCAACCCGGTGGCATCCATCTCTATTCCGACCTGGCACTACGGGCACGAGCCCACGACACCATTCGCGACGCACATCGCCAAGCTGTTTCAGAACAGCATCCGCGAAGACGGACTGCTCACCATCGCGCGTCAGGGCATCGTCTTCACGCAGGGCAGCGCGGGCACGCTGCACGAGGTGTTCCAGGATGCCGAGCAGAACTTCTACGCGACCGGTCTCACGAAATCAGCCGGCTCGCTGTTCAGCCCGATGGTCTTTCTCGACACCGAGTATTGGACCAAAACGCTGCCTGTGCATCAGCTCGTGAAAGCGCTGTTCGCCACGGCCGAACCTGAAGTCGCACAGGCGTTCGCCAAGCTCGTGCTCGTGACCGACGACATCCGAGAAGCGGCAGAGCACCTGGACGCGTTTCGGGCCGATTCCTCGAGATTGGCGCGCTGAACATGTCGTGGTGGGAGATCGTTCTGCTCATCCTGGTCGGGATCGTGGCAGTCGGCATGTTCGTCTGGATCATCCGGTCTGATACGGCGCGGGTGCGCAAGGGCTTGGCAGAAGCAGCGGCGCGGGGTGAGCCTGCGCCGAAGTGGCGACCGCCATTGACGCTCGTGTATTTCGTGATCGGCCTAGGGTTCGTTGTGGCGGGGTTGTTGACACTGAATCCCCGCTGAGCGAACCCTCGCTGACAGTAGGTGCTGGGGGCAACGTCCGACGCTGAGAGTCCGCACAAGTCCGTACTTTGGGCGTTGAAAGTACGCATAAACGCGTACTTTCGCGGAGGGCGAGTGCGTGTTCTCAACGCAATACACTGGGTGGTGGCTTCAGGGACCAAGCCGGGTTCGCTCGCCTCACACTTCGTTCCGACGACCACCGTGAGGTCCTGTGACTGTGAACCCGCTCGCGCCCGACTGGCTCCGCCAGCCGGAGGATGCGAACGCGCTCGCCGCCGGGGTCTGGCCGCGGAATGCGGTGCGGGCTGCAGGCGGAGAGATCACCCTCGCTGGCGCGTTGGTGACCGATCTGGTGGCACGGTTTGGCACTCCGTTGTACGTCGTCGACGAAGAGGACGCGCTGTCGCGTGCCGTCGAAGTTGAGGAAGCGTTCCGGGAGGCGTTCGGCGCATTCGGATCGACAGCTCGCGTCTACTACGCAGGCAAAGCGTTCCTGAGCACCGAGATCGCCCGCTGGATGACCGCGGCTGGCCTCAACATCGACGTCTGTAGCGGGGGAGAGCTCGCGGTCGCCTTGGCGGCTGGCGTTGACCCTGCAAGACTCGGATTTCACGGCAACAACAAGAGCCTCGCCGAGATCGACCGTGGTGTCGCTGTCGGCGTAGGCGCGATCGTTCTCGACAGCGTCGTCGAGATCGAACGTGTCGCCGCCGCAGCCGAAAGGCATCGTCGTGTGCAGTCGGTGCGGTTGCGCATCAACAGCGGGGTGCACGCCTCGACCCACGAATTCTTGGCGACAGCACACGAGGACCAGAAGTTCGGCGTACCGCTGGCAGACGCGCCCGCCCTAGTTGCGCAGATTCGCTCGCACGCGTCGCTGCGTTTTCTCGGGCTGCACTCGCACATCGGTTCGCAGATCTTCGAGTCCGACGGGTTCGCCGAGGCCGCCCGCCGACTGCTGGCCGTGCACGCAACGCTGCTCGCCGGGGGAGAGGTGCCAGAGCTCAACCTGGGTGGGGGCTTCGGCATTGCATACACCAGCGCAGACGAGGTGACTCCCATCGCGACGATCGCACAGGAGCTCGCGCGCGTCGTCGCCGCCGAATGTGCCGCACTCGGCATTCCCATGCCCGCTATCGCTGTCGAGCCGGGTCGCGTCATCATCGGACCGTCGACGGTCACTCTGTATGAGATCGGCACGGTCAAAGATGTCGTGGTGTCGGTCGGCGAGTCTGGCGACACCGCGGTACGCACCTACGTCAGCGTCGACGGCGGCATGAGTGACAACATCCGCGCCGCGCTCTATCAGGCCGACTACTCGGTTCGCCTCGCGAATCGGTCGTCGGATGCCGCCCCCGCCCTGATTCGCCTGGCCGGTAAGCACTGTGAGAGCGGCGACATCGTGGTGCGAGCCGACTACCTGCCTTCCGATGTGGAGCCGGGCGACCTCGCCGCGGTTCCCGCCACCGGCGCGTACTGCTGGTCACTCGCCAGCAATTACAACTACCTCGGCAGGCCGGCGGTGGTCGCCGTGCGCGACGGCGCTGCGCGCGTCATCGTGCGCCGCGAGACCGAGGCCGACCTCTTGAGCCGTGACACAGGGATGAACTCATGATCGAATATCGCAACCTCCGCATCGCTCTGCTCGGCGCTGGCTCCGTGGGCGCCCAGGTGGCGTCCCTGCTGCTCGAACACGGCGATGAACTCGCCGGGCGGGTCGGCGCTGGCCTCGAGCTGGTCGGCATCGCGGTGCGTGACCTAGACGCTCCGCGCAGCGCCGCCATCCCGCCTGGGCTGCTCACTACCGACGCCCGCTCATTGATTCTCGGCGCCGACATCGTGATCGAACTGATGGGCGGCATCGAGCCGGCCCGCGAATACCTGATGCT
>JBDUBG010000188.1:0-4544 GCA_040004215.1 Pseudolysinimonas sp.
GGCGCCGCCGGCGGGGTGCAGCTCTGTGCCGTCTGCGCCGCGCGTCACGACGACGGCGCCCGCGCCCGCCGCGAGCAGGGATTCGACGCCGCCCAGCACGTCGACCTCGGTCTCGTTCGGGGTGATCACCGTCGCGGCTGCCACGAGCTCGGCGGGCAGTTCCCGCGCTGGAGCGGGGTTGAGCACCACCCGCCAACCACGCGCAGCGGCAGCGCGCGCTGCCGCGACGACCGACTCCAACGGGATCTCGAGGCACACGACCAGCACGGCGTCGTCGGCATCGATGATCGCCAGCTCCGCGTCAACCACAGCGGGAGACACTGCCGCGTTAGCGCCGGGAACGATCGCGATCGAGTTCTCGCCGCCGTCATCCACCAAGATGATGGCCACCCCGGTTGGCCCATCGACCGTAGCCAGGCCGCTCACGTCAACGCCGCGAGCAACGAGGTCAGCACGCGCAGCATCGCCCCAGTGGTCGGAGCCGACCGCGCCGATGAACAGCACCCGCGCTCCCAGAGCAGCGGCCGCAGACGCCTGATTGCCGCCCTTGCCCCCCTGCACCTCGGCGAAACGCTCCATCGAGACGGTCTCACCGGGTCGCGGCATCCGACCGCCCGCGGCGACCAAATCGACGTTGACCGAACCGACGACAATCACGGGCACTGCGCCCTGCGCACCGCCCATGGCCGGATGCGTCACGAGAACCTAGCCACTACTGCAGCAGGAACTGCTTGGTCGCGTTGGTCCCGGTCGACTTGGCGGCGCCAAGCTGCACGCCGAGGTGATAGCTGGCGCCCCCCGCCGTCACCGCGGGCCGTGAGCCGGTGCAGGTGGTGGTGGATGAGCGGGTGCGGTCCCAGGCGAACGGAGTAGTCGACAGTGGCTTGCCCGGCTCCAAGACCTGCGGGTTGGCGGCCGGAGCGGTCTGACAGTCCTTCGAGCTCCAGATCTGGTCTGAGCCGCTGGTGATCAGGTAGACCTGCGCGTCGGTGCCGACGTCAAAGGTGCAGGCGTTCGCACCGGAGTTGGTGATCGACATGGAGAGCTGGGGTTGCACGCCCGACGCGTAGCTGGCCGAATCGGTGATCGGCAGCAGCGTGATCACCTTCGGATCGCAGGCAGTTGAACTGGACGGGGATGTCGCGGCCGCCGACGGCCCAGCCGGTGCGCTGTTCGACGTGCCGCCACCCGGGGTCGTGCTCGGCTTCGGCCCGGATCCCGGTCGCACGAAGATCAGCACCACGACGACAATCACCACGACGACCAGCAACAACAGCAAGAGGCGGCGGCGCCAGTACACCGACGGCGCCTGGGGGCCGACTGGGTTCTTGATCGTCGACATGCGGCCAGGGTAATCCCGGGGTCGCGTGCGGCGCGGGTGACCCGCCGCGTGGGGCGAGTCGCGGAATGGAGCTTAAAGCTGCTTGAGCATCCGCGAGTTGCCGAGCGTGTTCGGCTTCACCCGCGCCAGATCGAGAAACTCGGCAACGCCCTCGTCGGGCGAGCGCACCAGCTCGGCGTAGACATCCGGCGACACAAGCCCTTCGCCAATCTCGGCGTAGCCGTGCTCGGTGAAGAATCGCGTCTCGAATGTCAGGCAGAACAGGCGGGTCAGGCCGAGTTCGCGGGCGTCCGCCTCGAGCCGGTCGAGCAGGGCGTGCCCAATCCCCGTGCTGCGGCGGTCGGCGGTCACGGCCAGAGTGCGCACCTCGCCGATGTCCTCCCACATCACGTGCAGGGCACCGCATCCGATCAGGGCACCCGCGTCGGTCTCGGCGACCCGAAACTCTTGCACCGCCTCGTAGAACACCACGCGATCCTTACCGAGCAGGATGCGGTCGTGCACGAGTGGCGCAACGAGCGCTTCGATCGCGGGCACGTCGCCCGTGCGCGCGCGGCGCACCGCGTAGGCCGGCGCAAGATCGGAGGTCACCGTGCCACCCTACAAGTTGTGGATACGCCGCCCGCCGAAGTGCCGATCGACGCGACGCTGGTCGCGCGACTGGTCGCCGCGCAGCATCCATCACTCCTAGCGCCCGTGACCTGGCTGTCGAGCGGATGGGACAACGATCTGTACCGCCTCGGCGATGACCACGTTGTCAGGATGCCGCGACGCGCCCTCGCCGTGCCCCTCATCGAGCACGAGCAGCGGTGGCTGCCCGCGTTGCAGAAGCTCGTGGAGGTGGCGCTCCCCGTCCCCGTCGCGGTTGGCCTGCCGAGCGACGACTACGCGTGGCCGTGGTCGATCTCGCGGTGGCTACCGGGCGAGCCGGTGGCCCACGTGCCGGTCGCCCACCGCGGGCCGCTGGTCGAACCGTTGGCCCAGTTCGTCGTGGACCTTCACGTGCCCGCCGCCCCAGGCGCGCCGATCAACCCGGTGCGTGGCACGCCACTGGCAGCCCGGGATGCTATCGTGCGCGGTCGACTCGCATCGGGTTCGACGCCGCACGCGGCGGAGCTGGTGACACTGTGGGATCGGGCGGTTTCAGCTCCGCTCTATGATGGACCGCCGATCTGGATGCACGGCGATCTGCATCCCATCAACGTGCTGGCCGACGCATCCGGTGGCCTGGCCGCGGTGATCGACTTCGGCGACCTCGGCGGAGCCGACCCGGCCTGCGACCTCGCTGCCGCCTGGTTGTTCTTCGATGCCGAGCAGCGCGCAGTCTTTCGGGCGCGCATCGGCGTCGGCGACGTGCACGATTCCGCGACCTGGGAAAGAGCGCTCGGCTGGGCGGTCGCCGAGGCATCCGCGTTCCTGCAGAACTCCGCTGACGCGCCCGTGCTCGACGCGATCGGGCGTCACGCCGTCGAACAGCTGCTGCTCGAGCTGTAGGCCCACGCGCGACCTGCGAAATCAAGGATCGCAGGGCACCAATCCCTCAAAAACCTTCTGATCCCGTCGATGGGGCGCTCGCATCCTTGATTTCGCAGGTCACCACGGCACGGCACTGCGCCGCGCAGCGCGGGGCCGGCATGCACGACGAAGGGCGGCAGTTCCGAAGAACTACCGCCCGTGCGTGTGTCGAAGAACTACTCGGCCTCGATCGCTCCGACCGTGGCCGGCAGCTCCTTGGCCGCAGCCGCCTCACGGCCCGGCTGACGCCCGGTCGTGAAGACGAACTCGCCCAGCCCCTCGGCCGAGGCGACGTAGTCCACATGGATGTGGTCGCCAGCCGACAGTTCGCCGTGCAGGATCTTCTCGCTGAGCGCATCCTCGATCTCGTGCTGCACCGCGCGGCGCAGTGGTCGGGCCCCGAGGGTCGGGTCCCAGCCGAGCTCGATCAAGCGCGTCTTGGCGTCATCCGAGACCTCAATCGTCATGTCACGATCGAGCAGACGCTCTGAGAGCCGACCGATGAACAGCCCGACCACCTGAAGCAGCTCGGGCTTGCTGAGTTGCGGGAAGACGATGGTCTCGTCGACTCGGTTCAGGAACTCCGGCTTGAAGTGCTTCTTCAGCTCTTCGATCACCTTGCCGCGCATCGCGCGGTACGAGGTCTCGGAGCTGCCCTCGACCGTGAAGCCCACCGGTCCGCCGGTGATGTCTTTCGTTCCGAGGTTGGTCGTCATGATGATCACGGTGTTCTTGAAGTCGATGACGCGACCCTGGCCATCCGTCAGACGTCCCTCTTCCAGAATCTGGAGGAGCGAGTTGAAGATGTCGGGGTGCGCCTTCTCGATCTCGTCGAAGAGCACGACGCTGAACGGCTTGCGGCGCACCTTCTCGGTGAGCTGGCCGCCCTCTTCGAAGCCGACGAACCCGGGAGGGGCACCGAACAGCCGCGAAACGGTGTGCTTCTCGCCGTACTCGCTCATGTCGAGCGCGATCAGCGCGTTCTCGTCATCGAAGAGGAACTCGGCGAGCGCCTTGGCCAGCTCGGTCTTTCCGACACCAGTCGGCCCGGCGAAGATGAACGAACCGGAGGGACGCTTCGGGTCCTTGAGGCCGGCGCGGGTGCGACGGATCGTCTTCGAGAGCACCGAGATGGCCTCCTCCTGACCGATCACGCGCTCGTGTAGAGCCTTCTCCATGAAGATGAGCCGACTCGACTCCTCTTCGGTGAGCTTGAAGACCGGGATGCCGGTGGCGTTCGCCAGAACTTCGGCGATGACGCCCTCATCCACGGTTCCGGATGCCGCGACATCCCCCGAACGCCACTGCTTCTCGAGGCGCAGCCGCTCACCGAGCAGCTTCTTCTCTTCATCCCGCAGCGATGCTGCCTTCTCGAAGTCTTGGTCTTCGATGGCGGCTTCCTTGGTGGCGCGCACTCCGGCGATCTTGTCGTCGAACTCGCGCAGCTCCGGTGGGGCCGACAGGATCGACAGGCGCAGGCGAGCGCCAGCTTCGTCGATCAGGTCGATGGCCTTGTCGGGCAGGAAGCGATCGCTCACGTAGCGGTCCGACAGGTTCGCCGCGGCCACAATCGCGCCATCCGTGATCGACACCTTGTGGAACGCCTCGTACCGGTCGCGCAGCCCCTTGAGGATGTTGATTGTGTGGGGCAGCGTGGGCTCGTGCACCTGCACGGGCTGGAAGCGGC
>JBDUBG010000452.1:0-4538 GCA_040004215.1 Pseudolysinimonas sp.
GACGCCGACCCAGGTGTCACCGTATCCAGCTGGGCACTCGTCGGCTCGTCGGGCAAGACAGCCCGCAGGGTGTAGCTGTCGCCAGCGTGGAGTCCGCTGACCACTGCCGCCGTGCCGCTCGTGTTGTTGTAGTAGAAGCCGTCGCCCAGTCGAGCGGCGTCTGCGCCGCTGAACGCAACAGACTCGAAACGGCCAACGGTAGGCAACCAGACCCCGCTATAGCCCGTCAGCGTGACCCTGAGTTTCACCGCTGTGCCCTGGGTCGAGTTCTGGTCGACAGAGGAAGGAATGCGCACGAAGGTGCCAGACGCGCTGTCGACCGCCGAACTTCCCACGGCAAAGACCACGCCGTCGTAGCTGTCGAGCGTTGCCACCCTGATGAGCGCGCCGCTGGGCAGTCCGCTGATCTGGAACTGCACCTGTGCTGACTTGTCGTCGCGTAGATACCGTCGGAATCCTGAGAGCGGGCTCGAGTAGTCGCGCGGGTCGAATGGTTGCGCCACCGCGGTGCGCAGCACGTCACGACCGCCAGTTGGCTGAAGAACACTGCTGGCCGCGATCGATGCCCCGCCCGCCAGCAGCAGGATGACGCCCCCCGCCAAGACGCCCCGAACGCCCAGGCCGCTTTCACCAGCGGTCTCTAGCGGCCGTCCCTTTGCATCCGGGGTAGAGAGTGCGAGCTGTCGAATTGCCTCCCGGCGCCGTCGCCACCTTCGCCACACCAGGGTGAGGAGCGTCACCCCCATCAGGGCGAGAGCGAGCCACTCGGGAGTCTCGATCCGCTCAGGCCCGAACACGATTCCGACGAGGAGCAGGAGGACAGGCGGAATAACGGCAAGCTCTCCCCACTTGGAGCGCAGCGCAATGCTGATCGAGACGATCGTGACAGAGAGCACGAGAAGCAGGGCAGGTACGAGAAGTGCCTGATAGGTGCCGACCGGAAGAGTAATTGTGAGCAGTTGCTTCCAGCCCAGCGCGATGCCCGATACCAGATCGATGATGCCCTGAATACTCGGCAAAACGCCCGAAACCGCTTCGTCGGGAACGGCGACCGGAACACCGACCGCGAGGAAGGCCGCGAAACCAGCCGTCACGAGCGCCCACGACGGCCAGCGGAACCGCGTGCCGAGGATGGCAATCACCGTGCCGACCAGCATCGCTACTGCGACCAGCACCGCGTAGCGACCGGTCTGGTATATCGGCCATAGCGATGCGGCTGCGATCCCGATCGTCAGCCAGCACAGCGAGACCGCGATGATGAAAAAGCCACCCGGCGACGGGGGACGACGATCTTTCGCGCGCCGACCAGCCGCCCTGGGGCGCAGGGAACCCGCCGCCGTGCCCGTCACCTTCTTGGGCACGACCTTGAGCGTGTCGCCGCGGCCACTCATGCGACGGCCGCTGTGCGGGCCAGGGCGATGCGCAGATCGTCGAGATAGCCGATGGTGAGCACGCTGAGGCCGGCGACCCGCTTGAAGCCGGGCACGGCATCGGGGTCGCAGACGATCGCCACCACCGCGACGTCGAGAGGAAAGCTGCTTGACGAGGCCCGTAGCTCGGCGGGCGTCGGCACCGAGCCGCAAATCAAGAAGGCCACCGATATTCCGACGACCTCGTCTGCGGCGACACGCGCGACATCCCGAATATCGAGTGCTGAAGGCTCGAGGTCAACCACGGAAAGATCGTCGAGCAACCGCGACGGCAGGTGGGTGGCGAGCGAACGCACCGTGTAGTTCTTGCGCTTGGCAAACTCGGGAGTCACAGAACTCACGACCACCGACACAGTGCGTCCGTCGCGGATCGCCCGCACACCGAGGCTTCCTGCCGCGCTCACCGCGAGCTCGAACTGCTCATCCGTTGCGTAGTCGGTGGCGGCGAGGCTGAGCGCGACCACGAGGTGACTGCGCCGGGTCTGCTCGAACTGACGCACCATGTAGCGGCCCGTCTTGGCAGTCGACTTCCAGTGGATGTAGCGGCGCTCGTCGCCTGTTTGGTATTCACGCAGCGCGTGAAAGGCCACGTCGCTCGAGGTGAGATCCCGTGTGGCGGCGCCCTCCAGGTCGCGGATCAGTCCGGTACTGGTCGATGGCACCCCGATGGTGTGCGGATGCACCACCAACTCGACGGGCTCAGTCCAGATCAGTTCTCGCCTCACCAGACCGATCGGGTCGGCCCGGACGGTTCGCACCGGCCCGACCATGATGACGCCGCGTCGAACGGTAGGAATGGCAAACTCTTGGCTGTACTCGGCGCCCTTGCGCAGGCTGGGCATTGCCAGCTCTGCAAGACCGACTCCGACGGGGATCTCGACCTTCACGCCGAGCACGCGTCGTGAGGAGGGGTTGTCAACCGTGACGATGCCACGCGCGGCTTCGCCGACGACGACGCGACGGTGGGCAAGTCCGAGAACGACGTGGAAGGGCGACCGTCCCACCAGGTACAGCACGGCGATCAGGGCCAGCACCAGGCCTGCCCAGGCGACCAACACCAGCTCGGTCCAGCCGAGCAGGTAGCCGGCCGCGAACGCCAACGGGATGACACCCAGCATCACCCAGCCGAGCGGGGTAACGACGCTGGCGATACGTGAGCCGACCCGGCCGGCAGCCGCCCAGAGCACAGCTGCGACGCGCACGATATTGATGACTGAGTCGGCGAGCACGCCGTCGCGGGAGCCGACGATCCGGGTTCGAGTGTTCGTCAGCCCTGCTGTGCCGGTCTGTGCGAGCGCGTCAAAGTGGGTGGCCGTCGATTTTTTCGACGCCCCACCGCGCTGACCCACCCGCGGACTACTCACACGGCTTGCCGATCGCTCGGCGGTGCGGTCTCGAGCAGCAACTGCCCGATCACGCGTGACGGGGTGACTCCGTCGAACTCGGCCTCAGGGTCGAGCACCAGACGATGTGAGAGCACGGGCTCGGCGAGTGACTTGACGTCATCCGGCACGACATAGTGGCGTCCGGATGCTGCGGCCAGCGTCTTCGCGGCTCGCACCAAAGCGAGCGCACCGCGCACGCTCACGCCGAGTCGCACCTCTGTGGCTCCTCGCGTCGATTCCACGAGCCGCGACACGTAGTCGTTGATACTCGGATCCACGTGCACCATTCGGGCCAGTTGCGCCATCTCGAGTACGGCGTCTGCTGTCACGATTGACGGCACGGTGGTCTCGTGTGCTTTGACTCCCGCCCCCTCGAGAATCCGCAGCGTCGAGGCGTGGTCGGGGTAGCCGATCGAGGCCTTCAGCAGGAAGCGGTCGAGCTGCGCCTCCGGCAATCGATAGGTTCCGGCCTGCTCGATCGGGTTTTGGGTAGCGATCACCATGAACGGTGCCTCTACCAGGTGCGTCTCGCCGTCGACGGTGACCTGGCCCTCTTCCATCACCTCGAGCAAAGCGGCCTGGGTCTTCGGGCTAGCCCGGTTGATCTCGTCAGCGAGCAAGATGTTGGCAAACACCGGGCCACGGTGAAAGTCGAACTCGCCACTGCGCTGGTCGTACACGCTGACCCCGGTGATATCGCCCGGCAAGAGATCGGGAGTGAACTGGATGCGGTTGCTGGTGCCAGACACGCTCTGGCCGATGGCGCGGGCCAGCGAGGTCTTGCCCGTCCCCGGAAAGTCTTCGAGCAGCAGGTGCCCCTCACTGAACAGCGCGACGAAGCCGAGCCGGACCACGAACGTCTTGCCGAGCAGCACCTGTTCGACGTTGGCCACCAGACGGCCGAAGGTCTCCTGGAAGGCAGATGCCTGTTCCGGGGTCATGGTCATCAGCGGATATTCCTCTCAAGTCGGGCGGTATCGCGGGGTGTTCGGGTCATCAGTTGTAGTCCGTCCATGAGTAACTTCGCACAAAGCCGCCCGCGATCCCGTCAGCTTGGATCCGGAACAGCAGATCCGCCGGCGAACCCAGCCGCGGCCCGGTGGCATGGCAACTGCCCGCTGCCCCCAGGGTGATGTCGATCCAGGTGTTGCCGTTGTCGCAGCTGTACTGCATCGAGGTGTAGTCGCCACTCGGCGACGATCCCCACGACCAGACACCTGCGCTGATGAAAATTGGCTGCGGGGCATCCAGTGTCGCCGACAATGCCCCGGGGATGCTGTTGTTTACAGGCGTTCCGAGAATGAACTCGCTCGACCAGTTAGCACTGCACAGTGTGCCTTCTTGGTAGCTCTTACAGGCCTTGATCGCCACACCCACTTGGTGCCCATACTGCGACCCGTCGGTGGTGCCCAGGATGGCTTGCACCGTTGCGGGAGTGAATGGACCATGCACCGAACCCTCGGCTCCGGTCGTGTACTGGTCTTTGAACAGGATGCGGATGTTCTAGAAAAACGGTTTGGTTTCCGAGTACAGGAATACGGATTGCGCAACGTATTCGAGCGAGTGAAAGGCGATCCGGTTTTGACCGGGCTGGACAACGAGAAGCTGCGCGACTGGCGAGGATCATCGACACTGCTTCCTGCGAAGCTGAATTATAAGCTGTCAGATCAGTACAACGGCGCACCCGCAATCATGCGAAACGGGCTCATGGTGACGCGACGAT
>JBDUBG010000154.1:0-4506 GCA_040004215.1 Pseudolysinimonas sp.
CCTCGTCGGGTTCGAGGAAGAAGTCGCCGGCCAGACGGAAGTCGGCGATCCGATTGTCGACCACCTCGAGATCGACGACGACGAGCTTGCCGCCAGGAACCTTGAATTCACCGTGCATGGTTCGAGCCTAGGAGGCCATCGCCTCGGTTCGCGTGTTGAGCCATTCCACCAGGTCGCTGATCACTTCGTCGCGATTGGTCTCGTTGTAGACCTCGTGCCTTGCGCCGGGGTAGATATCGACAGTGACATCCGTCAGCTCCCCTCGAGTGCGATATGCCGCCGCCAACAGTTCGACGCTGCGCGGGCCGCCGAGCGGATCTTCGCTGCCGATCTGAATCAGCAGCGGGATGTTTTTGGCGAGCTTCGTCGGCCGACCGAGCAGCCGCATCCCATCGACCAAGCCGAACAGTTTGGCGGCCTGCGCATCGAAGGTGAGTGGGTCGGCGACGAACGCCGGCGCGACGGCGGGATCGCGGCTCAGCCACTCAGCGCCGGTGCTGCCAAGGTGTCGGAACCGCTTGTTCAGCGCTCCGGAGTTCATGTGAAGCAGGGTGCGGTACGGCGTGCCACTCAGCACCGCCGCGTCGTAGTCGTCGGCGTGCTGGTTGAGGATGATCTGGGCGAAGATCGAGCCGAGACTGTGGCCGAGGAGCACGAGCGGGATCTTCGGATGCTCAGCACGTGCGATTCCGGACAGCTTTCGCACTCCCGCGATCGTGGCTCGCACCCCACCGGGGCCGAGCTTGCCCAGCTTGCTCAGATCTCCGTCGTACTGCTGAATTCCGGTTTGCCCGTGCCCGCGCAGGTCACCGGCGTAGACCGCGTAACCCGCCGCCACGAGGTCTTGCGCGAACTGCTCGTAGCGCTTCGCGTACTCACCGAGTCCGTGCACCAGGTGGACGATCGCCTTCGGGGCGGTCGGTCGCCAGACGTAGTAGTGGATGGTGACGCCCTCAGCGTCGACGTAGCTGGCGTCGCGGCGTGCTGCCGATGGCGTGGGCATAGAGCCTCCTTGCTCGCTTCATCCTAGAGCGGGGGGATTCCCCGGGCAGTATTAGCCATGCTAATGAGTTAGGCTAACGATCATGGTGAGAACTAGCGACGACGAGTTGAGGATGCTGCTGCAGCGGGTCGCGCGTCGCATCCGGAACAACCGCGCAGACGGCATGATGAGCGACACCCAGCTCGGCGTGCTCTTTCGTCTTGAGCTATCGCCAGCGACACCTGGCCAACTGGCAGAGCGCGACCGGGTCACGCCCCCCTCGATGAATCGCACCCTCAACACCCTCGAGGCGGCCGGGTTCGTCGCTCGGTCGCCCGATCCAGATGACGCCCGCAAGGTCGTCGTCACCATCACCAACTCCGGGCTCGAGCTCATCTTCGAGACCCGCCGCCTGCGTACCCGCTGGTTTACGCAGCAACTCGCTGAGCTGTCGGCCCCAGAACGCGCAGCGATGGAGGCGGTGATTCCGGTGTTGCGGCGCATCGCAGGAGAGTGAGCTCGGCGTTCCGCTCACTGGGCATCTTCAACTACCGGGTCTGGTTCGCCGGTGCCACCGTGTCGAACGTGGGCACCTGGATGCAGCGCACGGCCCAGGACTGGGTGGTGCTGACCGAGCTCACCCACAACGACGCGGGGGCAGTCGGCGTCACGATGGCTCTCCAGTTCGGCCCGCAACTGCTGCTCGTGCCGGTCACCGGACTCGTGGCCGACCGGATGGATCCGCGCCGGTTGATGCTCATCACGCAGGGGGCGATGGGCGCGCTCGGGCTGGGGCTCGGCGTCCTGACCCTCACCGGCGTTTTGCAGCTCTGGATGATGTTCCTGTTCGCGCTCGGACTCGGCATCGCCGCGGCGTTCGACGCCCCGGTCAGGCAAACCTTCGTCGGATCGTTGGTGCCCCAGAACCTTCTCTCCAACGCGGTAGGACTGAACGCAACGTCCTTCAACACCGCGCGGCTCATCGGTCCGGCAGTAGCTGGCCTGCTCATCGCGGGCGTCGGCTCTGGCTGGGTGTTCCTGATCAACGGCGTCACCTTCGGAGCGACGATCGTCGCCCTTCTCGGCCTGCGATCCTCAGAGCTGGTGCCCCACACACGTGCGGCGAAACGCCGCGGTCAGATCCGTGCCGGGTTCGCATACGTGCGCAGCAGGCCCGACCTGGTCGTGCTCTTCATCATGGTCTTCCTGATGGGCACGCTCGGCCTGAACTTCCCGATCTTCGCTTCGACGATCGCGAGCATCACGTTCCACAAGGGCGCTGGCGAGTACGGCATCCTGTCATCGGCGTTGGCAGTGGGCTCCGTCATTGGGGCTCTCATCGCCGCCCGCAGAGAGAGGCCTCACTTTCGCACCGTGGGGCTCGCCGGCGCCGGCTTCGGCTTCGCCCTGATCGCCGCCGCCCTAATGCCCACCTATCTGAGTTTCGGCCTCGTGCTGCCGCTGATCGGCATCACGTCGATCACGATGCTCAACAACGCCAACGCCTACGTGCAGACCACCACTCCGCCCGATTTGCGCGGGCGGGTGATGTCGCTCTACATGGCCATCTTCATGGGCGGAACCCCGATTGGCGCCCCGCTGATTGGCTGGGTAGCGAACGTGTACGGCCCGCGCTGGGGCCTCATCGTTGGGGCCATGGGCGGTCTGCTGGCAGCGTTGGTGGCGCTCATCTGGTGGTCGCGTTCTCACACGGTGCGCATTCGGTATCGCAGCGAGAAACGACTCCGGTTCGGCCTGGAGGTCACCAATGATCGCGAGACAGCGACCACCGAGATCGCCGTGATCGAGACCGAGGCTCAGAAGAGCTGAGCGAGCGAATTCGCCTCACGCCTCGCGAGTGATCTCGACCTTCACGAACAGCTTGCTCGCGTAGGGGCCGGCATACACGCCACGCAACGGCGGCACGTCGTTGTAGTCGCGGCCGCGACCAACTGCCACGTGCCGGTCACCGATGTCGATCAGGTTGGTCGGATCGAATCCGCGCCAGTCGCCGCAGAACCACTCGACCCAGGCGTGCGATTCGCCGGCGATGGTCTCGCCGATTGCCGCATCCGGTTTCGGATGCAGGTAGCCGCTGACGTAACGCGCCGGAATGCCGATCGAACGCAGAGCTCCGATCGCCAAATGGGTGATGTCTTGGCAGACGCCCTTCTTCTTCTCCCAGGCCTCGCGGGCCGTCGTGTAGACGCTGGTTGAACCCGGCATGTACTGGATGCGGTCGCCGATCTCTTCGCAGATCGCGCGGGCCGTGTCGCACGGTGACTGCGATTTTGCGAGAGCCGCGCGCGCGAGTTCGACCAGCTCGTCCGGCGGCAACGTGCGCTGCGTCTGGCCGAGTTGCTCGACGTACTCGGTGGCGCGCTCGATCTCGTCAACCAGCGTGCTCCAGGTCAGAAGGTGCTCAGGATGGTGGCGCGGCCGCACCTCGACCAGGCTGGTTGCGGAGAGCGACAGCTGCTCGTGCGGGGTGAGGATCTCGAAACTCGAGACCCTCGTTCCCCAATAGTCGGTGTAGCTGTGGTGGCTCGAGATGGGCAGAATCTCGATGTTGGAGTAGAGCACCAACTGACTGTCGGCGCTGACCGGCAGCATCCGCGCCTCGTTGTACGAGGCGGTGACCTCTCCGGCGTAGTGGAACCCGGTCTCGTGTCGGATCCGCAGCCGGTTCACGAGTTCTCACCCATCCAGCTCGGTGCGGCATTGGTCGGAAAGTAGCGCTGGCGGATCGCTTCGCTGATCGCGCTGGTGGCCATCTGCACGCTGTCCATGTGGGTCGGCAGGTCGTCGATGATGTCGGCGATCGGGCGGTACTCGAGCTCACTGCGAATTTGCCCGAGCAACCGCTGCGATGGGTCGGTCACGCCCACCCTGTCGCCGCGCGGCTCCAGGTCGCGCATGCACTGCTCTGCCCGCGTCACCGAGAACAGGATGCTGCGCGGGAACAGCCGATCGAGCAGCAAGAACTCGGCCGCGTTCCGTGCGCTGGGCACCCCGCGGTAGGTCCGGAGGTAGGCCTCGTAGGCGCCGACCGAGCGCAGGATGGTGGTCCACGACGGTCCGGATGCCTCGGTGAGCGACCGGGTGGCGAGCAACCGCGCCGTCATGTCTGCGCGCTCGATCGACCGCCCCAGCGTGAAGAAGCTGTACGCCTCGTCGCGACTGGTTGACGACTCGATGATCCCGACAGCCAACGCCGCCCGTTCGCGCACCCAGCCGAAGAACTCGTGCACCTTCTCGGTGGCGACTTTGCGCGGCATCCGGGCTCGGGTGGTGTTAAGCACTTCCCAGAGCTCGGTGCTGACGACCTCGCGGGCGCGTCGCGCGTTCTCGCGGGCTGCCGCGAGCGAGTACGCAATCGACGCCGGCTGATTGCGGTCGACAGCGAGCAGGGCGAGCACGTCTGCGCGGGTGACGTCTGCATCATCGTCGACCTCGGTACCCATCACGCTGAGCAGCGAACGGCAGGCGAGGTTCTCTTCGATCCACGGGTCTTCGAGCAGCAG